>JALVMN010000376.1 GCA_027027005.1 Desulfobacterales bacterium
GCCTCGCAGAAGCAAACCCACCGCCTTATGGCCAAGGGTTTTGGGATCTCTGTCATGAACACCCTGAATCCACATTTGTAAAGCCTCCAGGCAACCCCTGAGGCCATGTCCCCCCCACCCCGAATCAACACAGTGATTTTGTCTGTATCCAGAAGTTTCACTTCTCTCTCCACCTCTTAAAGTCTCAGATGATTAATTGAAGGCCGTCCAAACAATTAAATAAGACTCATTCATAAAGGCCCCACTTGTATAATAATTTTTTGAAGTGCTGTCCATCAAGTTGTATCAATTCAGAAAAGAGGTGACACGCCGGAGCCCTTTTGACTATAAGATAAAGAAACTACCGGCAAGGGGAGCCCTTTATGATACCTTTATCCAGCGACACTGAGACCAAGCCTTCTCAGGGCATGCGCCAGGCAATGGCAAGTGCAGAAGTGGGGGATGAACAAAAGGGTCAAGACCCAACTGTAAACAGGCTTTTGGAGCGTGTGTGTGAGCTTTTGGGGAAAGAGGCCGCCCTGTTCCTCCCCACAGGTACCATGTGCAACCTGATATCCATAAAGGCCCATACCAGCCCGGGTAATGTAGTCCTGGCAGATGACATGGGCCATATCCTTAGGGCAGAATCCGGAGGCTCTCCGCTTGCTTCTGGGGTGCAGGTGGAGGCCATCCCGAGTGATGGAGGCATATTTTCTGCTGAGGCATTGGAACTGGCTCTTAGGAGAGTGCAATCGGTTCCATATCCCTATGCCCCTATACCAAGGCTGGTCTGTGTGGAGCAAACCCACAACCTGGGCGGGGGCAAGGTGTGGCCCCTGGATCAGTTGAAATCAGTGGCACAAAGGGCCAAGGAGCTTGGCCTCAAGGTCCACATGGATGGAGCAAGGCTGCTGAATGCGGTGGTGGCAAGCGGGATCAGCGCCTCGGATTTTACAGGGTGTGCTGATTCCGTGTGGATAGATTTTTCCAAGGGACTCGGGGCGCCCATGGGCGCAGTGCTGGCAGGGGAGAGGGATTTCATCGAACAGGCCAGGCTCTATAAGCACATGTTTGGAGGGGCGATGCGCCAGGCCGGTATAATGGCTGCTGCCTGCATATATGCCTTGGAGCACAATGTGGAGCGCCTGGCTCAGGACCATGAAAATGCAAGGCTCCTGGCAGAGGGGCTGGCATCCATTCCAGGGATACGGCTTCTCACCCCTGAACCTGAAACAAACATGGTTTTTTTCGAGATTCCAGGGGCCCTCATGGATGTGGACACATTTTTGACCAAATTGAAGGAGCGGGGTGTCTCCATGGTGGGGCTTGGAAAGGGTATTCGTGCCGTAACCCATATTGATGTATCCAAGGATGATGTGCTAAGGGCGGTGGAAGTGATCAAGGATATTATGTTAGCCTGATTATGTGACTGAGCAGAAATAATTGAGGGAGGTGGCGTCATGGCGCTGATGGAGTTTTCCATGTTTCCTCTGGACAAGGGCCCCAGCCTCAGCAAGTATGTCTCCCAGGTCTTGACCATCGTGGATGAAAGCGGGCTGGAATATCGTTTAAACCCCATGGGCACAGTGGTGGAAGGGGAATGGGACGAGCTAATGGGGCTTCTGACCCGCTGCTTCAGGGCCATGGAAAAGGAGTGCGACCGGATAAGTGTCTATGTAAAGATCGACCATCGAAAAGGGGTCAAGGGGGCCCTGGATGCCAAGATAAAGAGTGTGGAGGAAAAGGCCGGCCGACAATTCAAAAAATAGTTTTGCTGGCTCGAGAAAAAAGTCTTGACAAAAAGGATTCATAAAACCTATCCTTTTTCCGATATGTATAAGCAGGAGTGATTGAAGAAATATGCCAGGGGCTTTCTTGAGCAGCATTATCGTCATTATCAGCGCAACAGGGATAATTATTTCCCTGTTGCTTAGCCTCCTTGTCGGGAGCATTGGACCCCCGGGCCTGATAATGACGTAGCCCCCTGGATGTAGAAAGTTAAAAAATCCGTTATCAGGCCCGACCTGATAACGGATTTTTTTTTGGTCTAGATCCCAGATTCAAAGTCGTAATCACACCAGAGAGGGGAGATCAGCCATGTCAAAGAGTGTTTTTGTCTATGACACCACATTGAGGGACGGAACTCAGGGAGAGGAGGTCAACCTCTCCGCAGAAGACAAGGTTCGCATCGCCACAAGGCTTGATTCCTTCGGCATCCATTACATTGAGGGAGGTTGGCCAGGTTCCAATCCAAAGGATGCCCGCTTCTTTGAGATGGTTCGAAAGATCCCCTTTGAAAATTCCAAGATTACGGCCTTTGGCAGCACGCGAAAACCAGGGATAAAGGTTGAGCATGATGCCAATCTCCAAGCCCTCCTCAAGACAGAGACCGGTTGTGTAACTATTTTTGGAAAAAGCTGGGACCTGCATGCAACCAAGGTCCTGGGGGTCACGCTGGCAGAAAACTGTGTGATGATAGAGGAATCAGTGGAGTATCTGAAAAAACAGGGAAGAGAGGTGGTCTATGATGCGGAGCACTTCTTTGATGGATACAAGCGCAACAAGTCATATGCCACGGATACCCTCAAGGCGGCTATGAACGGTGGGGCTGACTGGGTAGTGCTTTGTGATACCAATGGTGGGACCATGCCTGAAGAGTTGGCCAAGATCCTGGCAGAGGTTATGCCATTGCTCAGCGTCCCTGTGGGCATTCACACACACAACGATTGTGGACTGGCGGTTGCCAACTCCTTGGTGGCGGTACGCTCAGGGGCCACCATGGTGCAAGGCACTATCAACGGATATGGAGAGAGATGCGGAAACGCGGACCTCATCTCAGTTCTTGGAAACCTTCAGCTCAAGATGGGATACGAGTGCGTGGAGCCTCACAAGATGAAAGAGCTGACTTCTTTGTCCAGATTCGTGAGCGAGGTGGCCAATATCCCGCC
>JALVMN010000377.1 GCA_027027005.1 Desulfobacterales bacterium
AGATTCGGCCCTGGGCTGGGTTTGTGTCGCATACACAGGAGGTGCGGGAAGCCTCCCCATTATCTTTGCATTTATGTCTTGTGCAAACTGGTTGATGGTGGGGATTACCTCGTCCATGCCCTTGGACTGGTTGAAGGCCGTAATCAGCATTTTCTCCTCGGCCACATCCAGGATCTTTGCATCGATGCTCACGCTTTGACCGAATACGGTTAAGCTACCCAGGATGACATAATCCACACCAAGGGCCTTGCCAACCAGAAGGGCCTTTTCCTTGTTGATGGGAGGCTTGACCAGCTTTAGCTCTCTCTTTACCACCTCCTTTTCTACCACTTCCACATGATCCTTCCACGAAATCCTGGTGGAAAGCATGTCCAGGATCCCTTCCCTCAAAAAGCTCAGGTCTTTTTCAGCATGCATGGTGAAGGGCAGGACCGCTACCTTCTTGGGTGTGGCACCGAAGGCCTGGTGGGGATAAAAAAAGAGTGCAGCAAACAACACCACTAAGATTACGTGAGCACTTATACTTGGTTTTTTCATCTTTTCCTCTGAATATTGATTTTGTAGCTAGCTACTATAACCACACTGTGGCCAATAATCAAGGTCTAGAAATGTGCTGATCTGTTGCCAATTAAAGATAAAACAGGCGCCTCTTACCATTTTCTTTCAAACTTATCATATTTACTGTAAAAGAGGAGAGAATCTTTCTATGGGAAACAGGCGCATGGATTTTCTGGCAGGCATCGTTGGGGCAAATGGCATCCTGGAGCCAATGGAAAAAAAGAAATTTCTGGTTGCCCTGGGACTGATGGATGGGATCCTTCCATGCAAAATACAGGTGATTGAATCCAGGTGGGGAGTTTTTTCAGTAGCTGGGGCTTCATGCATGTGGCAGGGCCCCAACCATTTCTCCGGCAAGGGCTGGGCAGTTGCAACAGGTCTTCAGTCAAGGCCAATCAGGAGGAATCAGTATGCCATTGAGTTCTTGATAGAGCAGGCGACCCGTTCATCTCAAGCCCACGAAGACTGCTTCGACTCCTTCTCCCTTGCACACTACGACCAAAAAACCCATTGCCTCACACTGATGACCGATCCTTTGGGAATAAGCCCCATATATTGGATGGAGACGACAGACTCTCTCGTCTTTTCCAGCCATCAGACATTCCTTCGCCTGTTTCAGGACCGGGGATTTCAGCCAGACCTCCAGGGTGTTATGGAATATCTGGTAATCGGGCACAATATCGGTGACAAATGCCTGATCAAAGGGGTCCGAGTCCTCCCTCCAGGGTGCCTTCTCAGGTCTTATGGAGGAAGGTGGAAGATTGAAAAGTACAGGCCTATGCCATCCCGGGGCTCTGAAAATATGTCTGTTTCAGAGGCCGTGGAACTGGTTGTTGGTTGCCTGAAAGAGCAGGTTGAAGCCTACTCTGAGGTCGCGGGTCCTGAAACCCCTGTTGCTTGCTTCCTGAGTGGGGGATGGGACAGCAGGCTCCTTGCGGCCCTTTTCAAGGTGAGCGGTCATTTGGCGCTCACCTACACCACACAGCAGCAGACCAGGTTCAATGGCAGGCTCATTTCAGAGAAGGCCATTGCAAGAGAGGTGGCCGATCTACTCGGAGTGGAGAACAAGTTCATTTTGCCGGAGTACAGGACCCCGGACAATGCCCTCTCCAGGGCCATACTGCTGGATTTTACCACCTGGTTTCACGACTGGGCCTTTTCAATGGTAGAGCGGGTCCCTGAGAAAAAGTATTTGCTTGTAGACGGGCTCCTGGGAGATATCCTCTTGCGGGGCCTCTACGTCTCCACCGAGTTAGAAAAATCGCTCAAACACGGACCCCAGGAAACGGCCGAGGTCTTTTATCAGCTGTATGAAAACGGGTTTAATCCCTACACCAGATCGCTCCGGCAATGGGGGATGGTCCTGAGCCAGGAACTGCTCTCTGATTTTTCCTCCGCACTCAGAGGAGATATAAGAGCTGAGCTGGAAAGTATCTTTTCAGCTGCCGACCCTGTCTCCATCTTCCTGATCCAGAACAGATCCCGAAGAGGCATATCACCGCTCCCAAGGCTCTTGTTCGGTAGCAAGGGAGAGGTCCTGATGCCCTTCTGCCAGCCGGGATTCCTGAGGTTGGCCCTTTCCATCCCTCTTGAAATCAGGAAGTCTCCTCGCTTCTACGAGGCCATACTTGATAGCGTAAAAGAGGGACTTGGCAGGATTGTGTCCACCAATACCAGGGATCCGGAAAGACTGAAACCCTTTCTGGTGGACTCCATAACTGACTTGATCCCGGAGAGACAGGCCAGGGAAAGGGCGGCCAGGGCCCTGAAAGAGAGGGCATGGCTGTGGACAACATATATTGTGGAAAATCCGCCTGAGTCTGTCTTGCCTTTTCTTCAACCAGAAATCCGGAAGGGCATATTAAAGAAAGACATGGGTGATGTAAGAAAAAATCTCTACTTTCTGGAAAGACTCATAATACTGGATGGCTTTATGAGAGGTTCTTTTGTCCAAGAGGAGATCAATTGACCACTGATGCGATGGTTTCAAGTATTTCATCCACCAGGGGGCTTGCCTCGCCATTTGCCACGGCCAGTTGGAGCTCTCTTTTCAGCCTGAACAACTCGAATATATCGTCACCTGAATAGCCCCTGCCTCTCAAGAGCTTGTAGATCTCTTCAATATAGGTGAGGCCGTCAGTGAACCCGTTGGGGATTTCACGGATCATCCGAGGTATCAGGGAGGAGGCCTCCACGGCATCCATTGTGTTGTGGCGCCACACCAGCCCTAGACCTGCCAGGCCAAAGCTCTCTCTTTCCTTGTGTATCAAGGTGTTTCTGGAGTAGTAAAACAGATATGGATGGTAGTAGGGAAGACCGCTCTCATCTATAAATCTCAAGGTTTCCTCAAAGGTCTCCCTGGTTTCG
>JALVMN010000378.1 GCA_027027005.1 Desulfobacterales bacterium
TGCTATGATGATCTCGGGGCATAAAACTAGGACTGTGTTCGACAGATACAATATTGTGAGCGAGGAAGATTTGCGTCTTGCAGCCCAGAGGCAGGAGCAATATCTACGGGCACAGTTTGGGCACAATCGGGATTTTTCGAACAAAAGTGGAGTGACTGGTAGGCGGGTTGGAACCAGCCAAGTAGTTGATATTACTGGTGCCGGAGGAGGGAGTCGAACCCTCACGGGCGCAAGGCCCACTGGATTTTGAGTCCAGCGCGTCTACCAGTTTCACCACTCCGGCCCTAATTTCGATTATAGGAAAGGCTTTTTGGCCATGTCAATATCATATTGACATGCACCAGTGACTTTGGTACCATATTTAAAAAATTTGGGGCTGTAGCTCAGATGGGAGAGCGCGTGACTGGCAGTCACGAGGTCGGCGGTTCGATCCCGCTCAGCTCCACCAAGGAGAACACCAAAGAGGAGCACGTCAAGGCTCCTCTTTTGTTTTGTCATTAGACTGTCGAGCTGGTTAATTCAGTGCTCTGTGGTAACAGGCCCAAAAACAATAGTAGCTAAGACCTGATCTGACAACTACCCTTTCTGGGGTTTGTGTCTGACTAGGCTGCAACCGCCAGACAATTGCCGTTTTGTTTACTTAACATCTTGTCTTTTGCCAAGGGCAAATTCTCTAGAAAAGTCTCCATCGGGGTTCTCCCTTGACATCCCTGCCTGACCAGCGGACAGGCCCACCTGACCAGCGGGCAGGCTTTCTGAGTTTGTTTTGTCTTATCTCCCCAGAAAGGATAGCCATGGCTACCCTGCCTGGCTGCAGACAGGCATTTTGGCAAGCATTAAGTGTCAGATTTGGTCGTAGCTAAGGCAAGATTAGGCAGCTAGCTTTCTTTCAAGCGCTCCCACCCTTCCTTCCAGATCAGTCAGCCTAGCTTGCAGGTTAACATGCTCCTCGCGCCGTACTATCACTTCATAGAGGCGGTTTAGGCGATCGTTAGTCTCATCTATCTTTAACAGCAAAAAATCACGAACAGAGTCTATCCGCTTGTTGGTTTCATCTATCTTCGAGAGCAAATCGCTGTGCACAGAGTCTATCCGCTTGTTGGTTTCGTCTATCCTCCTGCTTTGGTCCACCAGATGCGCGGTTATGTCGCTAAGTCTTTTGTCCACGGAATCCAGCCTTTCATTGATCCTGATCTGCTCGGACTTTATGGTACTGAGTTCTGGCAAAACTATTTCCTGAAACAATGATTTTAGAGCTTCTTTCATATCCATGAGAAGTCTCCTTGATTATGGAAAAACACTAATTTTCGATAAAATTTCTCATGAATATAGAGAATTGTCAAGATATGATCAATTAAGGACTTTCGGGAAATAGACCCGAGGAACTCAATAAACTCAACAAACCCAATAAACTCTCGACTCGTTGACCCTCTGACACTCTTCTTATGCCATTAACCATAACAAGCCTATTTTTCTCGCTTTTCCTTACCATCTCACTTGTGCCCATCTTTAGCAGGCTTGCAGTGCGATTTCATGCACTCGACACGCCCGGCCCCCGCAAGGTTCACACCGAACCAATGCCCCGAACCGGAGGCCTAGTAATGGCCCTAGGCATGCTTTTTACCGTATCCTTATGGATACCAAAGGATGATTTTATATAGGCATTTCTGATTGGAGCCATAGATATCATTGTAATTGGCCTGCTGGATTACATTTTTGGCATTGGTTATTGGACCAAATTTATGGGGCAAGTACTCGCAGCTATCATAATGATAAGCTACGGCAGGGTTCAAATCCCTGGATTGGAAGCAGCCAAGAATATAGGGCGACTTATTGCTCAGCTCACAGACGAAACAATTCATCTTGTCTCTAATAAGGAATTTCCAACCGCCTGAAAGGCCTCAATGATGGGAAGCATCTGCCCAGTAGGGCATTGAAGACCACTTTTATGCCTTAAGCGAGGAAGGTGGGTCAGAGGGCAAGGGTCATGCCCTCTCTGGCCCAGAAAAGGGTTATGGAATGGCCCTTCTCTTTCAATTTTTCAAGCCACAGACGCCAAAGTTCATCGATCTCAGCATCGGAGCGGCGGGGATCATGGTGAAAAACCGCCAGTTGTTTCACACGGGCCTTGAGGGCCAGGTCAATCAAGACAGGGATTGAGGTGTGCCCCCACCCCTGCTTTTTCTGATACTCACGGCCTGTATACTGGCCATCGGCAATGAGAAGGTCTGCGTTTTCTATAAACTCAAGGTAGCTGCCCAATTGCCTCTCTCTTTCTTGGGCGCCTTCCTGAAATATCTTGTCCAGCTCCACATCAGTGGCATAGACGATCCTCTTTCCATTCATCCTCACGCCATATCGCACTGAGCCCCCGGGATGAAACTTTTGCTCCTCCCATTCCACAATCATGGGCCCCACCTTTATCTCCCTGCTTGAAATCTCTTGGATCTCAAGGGTGGCTGCCAGATCACTCAGCCCTATGGGAAAGTATTCCACGTCCATCTGCCCCCACAGGATGGAAGAGAGGAACCTTCCCTTCTTGCTGCTTCCGTATATGGTAAGGTGTGTATTTGGCTCATAGAGGGGTTGGAAAAATGGAAGGCCTTGGATGTGGTCCCAGTGGGTATGGCTAAGAAATAAGTGGATGCGAGATTCTTCGCCCCTTTTGGCCCTGTCCTTTAGTGCCAGCCCCAGGTTCCTGATCCCTGTTCCTGCATCCAATATTATATGGTGCCCCTGGATTGACACGGAAACACATGGGGTATTACCCCCGTATTTCTCCGTTCCCCTCCCAGGGGTTGCGATGGATCCCCTGGTGCCCCAGAAGGTCACCTCCATCACACTTTGGTCTCTTGAGGAGATTTGCTCTGGCATTCCCTTTCTTCAAAAAAATATATCTTGGCCTCACCCAGCTGGATCTGATCGCTGTGTCGTAAAACGCACTTGAGGACCCGAACGCCATTGACAAACGTCCCGTTGGTGCTGCCCAGATCTTCAATCACATACTCGTGGGCCTGCAAGAGCAGCCGGGCATGGTATCTTGAAACCGAACCCAACTCCAGCCGGACATGGCATCCCTTTGCCCTGCCTATGATGGTTTCGGGGCGTTTGATGCGGACTGTGTCCTGCACCGAACCATTGGAGCAAATCCTGAGGACGGCAAGGGGCCTGGGCCGAACCTCTTCAACCAGCGGCCTTGTCGGGATCAGGAGGGTGGAAGATCGATCAGGCCCGTCTCTTTCAGATTCTCTTCTAGGTGTTGGTGTCTTGTCCATCACCATGTTTAGCCTTTATACCCCTCACTACCCCCCCTCACGGGACAACATCCCCTTAAGGCAGCGCAATTGGGCCAAGGGAACTTAACAAGGGCGCACTTTACTCTAGCAAGAGAGATTTACTATTATATCGGGCAGAAAACACTGAGGCTTTACCGGAAAAGATATTACACTGGGTGAGAACGTATTCAGCTACTTCTCTCCTCTGTTCTTCTCCCATGGAATTGAACCTCCGGCAGAATTCCTCATCATCCTCGATCCTGTTCAGGATTTCCCAAATCTTCGGGGCATCCATCTCCTCGGTGATCCCCTCTTCTTCATCCCCACCTTTGACAAGCCTTTCAGCCTTGGAAATAAGGTCTTTGAGGCCTTGGGCCGCCCTTTCCACCTCCCTTTCAAAGTCTTCGTAACGCTCAAACATGGGGGTGATGGGGAGGGCCACCTCCAGATCCCCGATCTTGATCTCAAGGCCCACACCCAAGGATTTTATGCCACCTCTTTGGTCAACCTCATGCAGTAATTTAAAGTGCATTATCCACTCTCCCTTTCTAAAGCTGGATCACATCTCCCTCCCTTGCAGCATCCACTGCAAGGAAAGCCCCTTTGTCAGATACCATGGCCCTGGCCAATGCAACCATTTCTTCCACCTGATGGTCCTTCCTGGAAGGGTCATGGTGGAATAGAATCAAGTGCCTTACCCCGGCACTGAGGGCGGCATCCACCACGGTCAAACAATCCGAATGTCCCCAACCCTTTTTGGTCTCCATCTCTTCAGGTAAATACTGGCTGTCGTGGATCAAGAGGTCCGCCCCCTCGAAGAATCTTACATAGTCCTTTATCTTCCGGCCCTTCCAGCCATCATGGCGCAGTTCATTGTCGGTTATAAATACCATGCTCTTCTTGCCCCAACTGAACTTGAACCCATATCCACCCTGTGGATGGTGGAGCTCGACCTTTTCAATCACAGTGTCATCCAGCACCAGCGGCCCATGCCTCAGTCTGTCCAGATAAGTTATCCTTGCCGAGAGTTCGTGGAACTTGACAGGGAAAAAACCGTCGCCCATCATGTTGTCAAAGGGATACCTCAGGCCCTTCATACAGGTGGGTGCGCCGTCTATTAGGATCCTGCACCCCTTCCAGTAAATGGGCTCAAAAAACGGAAATCCCAGCACATGATCCCAGTGGATGTGGGTTATCAGGATGTGAATCTCCAGGTCCCTGTCTCTTTGGCTGAGCTCCTCTCCCAGGGCCCGGATTCCAGTGCCAGCATCGATAATCACCCTGCGACCGCTTTCCAAGAGCAGTTCCACACAAGTGGTGTTCCCCCCAAATCCGGTGGTGTCTTTTCCTGGCACCGCAATAGACCCTCTCGTCCCCCAAAACCTTATCTTCATGCCCTCTCCCCGATTCTGTCTACACTTGAATCCTGGTCTTTTCCACTAACTCCAAAAACCTCTGTCTCAGGCTCGTTGCAAACTCATCACCTGCGGCCAGCCCCTCTTCCACCTTGTCAATGATGTCAAAGTAGAGGTCCCAGGCCATCTTTTGCCTTGCATATTCCTCCTGAAGAGGATTCGCTTCCTCGGATAGCCGCTCCATTAGCCCTCCCAATCTGGATGCGCCTATTTCCAAAATATGGCAGGCTTCCTGGGAGGCACCCTCTTCAAAAAGCTCGGCCGCCTTGAATGCCATCCGCAGGGCAGAAACCGTAAAAGGCAGCCTGGATATGAAGCACCCGGTGAACGGATCTACCACACCTTTTACGACCTCCACATCCCATGGCAGGGCCTTGGTATAATATGTGAAAAGTATAATTCTTGCCAGGTCTCCCACGAATTTTCCAGGCCTTGCCACCTCTATTGCCCGTTGGGATACCAGGTCCTTATCATGCCTCATTATGAGGCCGTCCTTGTGCACATACCTCAAGGCAGGCAGCGAGTCGTTGAAAATCACTGAGAGCAAGTAGGCCTGGTCTTCGGCCCTGCCGATGAATGTAGGGGTAAAGGGCCGGTACTTCCTGAGAGCCTCTATTAGGATGCCACAAGTCCCCCCTGTTACATGAACCCTGTGAATACATCGGGTGGCGCCATCCAGGCCCTGGCTTCCGTCATAGCGGGCCATCATCTCTGCAAGGGTTGAGGCGGCCTGGGGGAGCTGGCTATGGAATATCCATTTTTCCCCTCTAACATTTCCTTCAGGCCACCCCACATCAGGTGTGAACAGGGACCTGCCGATATCGCCCCGATTCACCAGGGCACCTGCTATCATTCCAAGAAACACTTCCCTGCCATCTTGGTCCACTCCCTCTGCACCCCATAGCGGGGTCTTGAAGTGCTCAAGTGCTGAAAGAGAGGTTTCCCGCACCAAGGCCTTTTGGGCAAAGGCCTGGTCAAGGTCTATCTTAAAGGTGGCCTTAAGGTAAGGGGCCTTGAAGAGCTTCCAGGCTGCTGCCACTGCCTTGAGGAAAGAAAAATGCCTCCCGTATTCACCGTCCACTCCGATTATATCCCCTAAAAGCTCACGGGCATCCATCCCAAAATAGTTCCTGGCAGCAGGGGCGAGAATCTTGTTTACCAAGGCCTGGGTCTCTGTCTCGGTCCAGAGATGAATGCAGAGGTGTTTCAGTGGAGGTCCTTCACGAAGCATCTCAGTCACCACAGGCCTGGCCAGATCGTGGAGCCCCTTGTGGGTAACAGAAACTGAGAGCACACAACAAAGCTTGCTGCCTGGGGCCATTGTTCCCCGGTCCTTCTCAAACTCCATGGCCCTATCCAGCTCTGTAAGGCCGTGTATTATTTCGTTAGTTTCCGGGGGGGCATCCACAGGCACCGGATGATCATACCAGTAAGCCTGGGGGGCATCTCTCAGGCCTTCCAGTTTTGAGGCAAGATGCGGAAAGCGCCTTGACGCCCGGCTGACATCCAAGGGCACGGTTAACAATATGTTAGAGGTAAGGAGGATCTCCCTAGCCGGATTACTTATTGGCCTTTCTGCAAGTTTTTTTATGGTGACAACCCGTCTCTTCCTCAGTTGCTCAACCTTTTCAGCCTTATCATTTCCCAGAAACTCCATTCCTTCTGGAAAGAATATGTTCCAATAGTCTTTAACCCCCATTAATTGGGAGGAGGCAGGAGACAACAGAGAGGCCGCCTTCACCAGTTGTCTTTCAAATCCTTTGAATGCTTGTGAGGCCCTTTCCAGTTCCTGGCCTATTATCTCACCTGCCTTGAGAAAAAAGGTGGCAACCCTTCCCCATCTTCCATCTTCACTCAACTCGCTGAGATAGTGTATTGCCTCCTCGAATCTCCGTCCCGCCTGCCCACCTGAGAGACGGATCAAGAAGGCTGCATTCATCCTTTGACACACTCCCAAAGAGGTATCCCCCTCTGACAGGAACTGATGAAGAACTCTCAGCCCGGCAGGTCCAGGGACCTCCGGCTCTGAGCCTATGAGGGTTCCGACTATCTTTTCAAAAGGGCTCATATCCATACATTGGAGCTCTCTTCCCTCCTAGGATTTGGGCGGCGCTGATCCATGGAAATTACATCGTGAGGTAGGGTAATGAGACACCATAGGAGAGGTCCTTGTCAAGGATGGAAGGGTCTGGGAATGATGTAGAAAGGGGAAGGGTTGTTGGGGCCTTGGAGATCCCAAGGCCCCTTTTGATCAATTGTATTCAGGGCACACACAGCCTTGCTTCAACAGTTCCCATGCCTCCTTGTATTGAGCATACTTGGTATTGTGGGAAGAAGGGTGCAAGATGGATAGGGTGGTTTTTGGCATGGCATGGGCCGGTATTACATAATGGGTCTCTTTGTTCTCATGCATGCAAATGCATATGAAAAAGTCACAGTCAGGACACGAGCACCCGTTATTGTTGAAGTGAAAATACTGCCTCTGATTTATGGTAACGGGACTTGAACTTATCTTGAGGGCCACTTTACACCCGTTTGACAAGATCAGGGAAGCCCTGCCCCTCCTTTTTACATCTGTGGAGATTCCGTGTGAGCTCATTTTCTCTCTCACCCGCCTGAGCACCCTCATGCGCTTGGAGGCCTGAGACTTTTCCTCAATGCGCTTCTTCCTTCTGGCCAACAGCTTCTTCTTGTGCTCCACGCTGTAAGGCTGCCCGTAAATCTTGCTATAGACATGGCGCGCGTACTCCCTGGTGAATCCAAAGTGCCTTGCCACATCAGAGAGGGACTTCTCGGGATCCTTTACCATTCTCCTAAAAGTGTCCACTGCGCCTTTGCCGTACTTTTGCTCAAACCGCCGCACAAACCTCTTGTTTTTGCTGAGGCCCAGGCTCTTTCGGATCCTACTCACCAAAGTGGGATGCACCCTTAGTTGAGCCGCAATCTCGTAATCAAAGAGCCCTTCCTCTTGCACCTGTTTCTTCAAAAGCTCTTTGAGTTCTTCTTGTATTTCATGTTCACCGATGTCAGGATATCCCCGCCTGACAAGATTATCTTGTGATACATCCGGCTTCATATTCACGCACATTCCTCCATCTGTTACTTTTCGGTTCTTCCAAACCGCAACACACCGAATCTCCCTCCCACTTCAATGGGGTCTCCTTCATAGCCCAGGGCCTTGAAGTCAATGAAGTCGGTCTTGCCCACATAGGCCTTGGCATCATCCAGTTTTTTTGCCATCTGGCCAAAGTCGATCCCCTTGAAGGCCAATGCCTTAAAATCGATGTCCTTCCTCTCCTGGTGGCATCTGCCACAGTAAGGTTCTTTGGTGAGTGTGGGATGGCAGTGGGCACAGGAAAGTGCCTGCTCCTTTGGATAAACCCCATGGGTGACGGCCCAGTGGGTTACGGTCTCCACGAACTCGTATTTCCCGCTATAGGGGATGCCTGCCGCCTTTGCCCCGTCTGCGGCCGCCTTGTTCCAATCCCAGTGTTTCCAATATCCCTTCCACAACTTGGGTGGTAACAGGTATTTGTTGACAGCATCGCTTATCTGCTTTCCACCAAAGACCTTGAAAGGATAAATCCTGGAGGCAGGATCATCAATGCTCCCCTGAGGGGTATTAATCTCGGTTATCCCATTTTCATTAATCTTTTCTCCCAAGAGCATGTGTTTCACCGTGCCATTGTACCACTTGTATGTGGGCTTGACAGCCATCCCCCACTTCATGTGTCCTTTCTTTTTCTTGTACGTGGGCTTGCCATATTTGTCCTTCTTTCCTTTCATCTTCTTTCCAGCCGTGGACCAATCCCAGTAAAGCTTTGTGGGCTTGCACTTGGCATAGAGCGGGATGTGACAGGTCTGGCACGCCACGTGCTTGGTGTGCCGATTCAGGTGATAGACCAGGAGATTCGTGCCCCCCACGTGAGGTTTGTCTGTATGGCAATATTCACATGAAATATCACCCTCGCTCACCGGAGTAGTTATGGCCCTACCTGCAATGAGGTGATTCCTGGTCTTGTGACAATCCTGACACTTAAAGTCCATCCCCTTGACATCCACGGCCATGTGGACATCGCACTCCCTGCTGGGTTTCAGCATCTTTCCACTCAGAGATGCATGCTTTACCCCATCACCACCGCCGCCGCGGAAGTGGCAGGCCCCGCCACAGGTTGCCCTGCTGGGCCTTCCCACGCTTTGGGCCACTTTGACAAGGTCTACCCCCTTTGCCGGGTAGCCAGCCCCTGGTGGGGCCTTTTTGTATTTTCCGGTGGTGTCATGACAGACCAGACAATCTATACGAGTCTTGTCGTTGAAGTTGAAGTTAGCGTCTTCCCAACCATACCCTATATGACAGCTTGTGCACCTGGACCAGTTGCCGCTGATGTTCACTCAGAAGTTGTTTATGACTAGCCGCCGTTTACCAATATCTATTCTATTCTCATTGCCAATGGAAAAGGGTGTAGGGCCCTGCCATTTCCAGTGGGCCGTGTGAAGTATAGCATCCCCCTCCTTGTCATGGCAGGACAGGCATACCTTTGTAATCTCGGTGGGATCCTCCACCTTTCCTTCCAGCTTTACCAGTTCTTTGTGATCAGGGACCTTCTTGGCATGACATGCAATGCAGTCTGTGGGCGCCCGAGTATCCAGGGCCCTTGCAATAGGTCCACGAACCATTGCACTGTAAACCACCGGTCCCCTCACATACGGCACCTGCTCAGACTCCTTGTGGCATTCAATACAAAGCCTGTGATATGCCCCTTTGAGACCCGGCACATGGAGCCTTTTGGGATCAAAAGGCTTTCTGTGACATTCAGAACACTTTACAGGGAGTTTACCATCGGCCCTGAACTTTTCCCAGGTCATGGGCTCCCCTTCCATGTCCCCCTCCTTTGTGGGCTGTCTGTGGTGGCAAATACTGCAATCCTTCAGCACATTGGCGTGCTTTCGGTGCATGAACCTGACCTCTTCATAGAAATCACTGTATTTGTTCACGATCTCATTGTCCAATATCCTTACGGCAGGAGCATGGTCAATGGATGGAACCTCAGCAGACAAAGTGGGCATCTTCACCTTACCTTGAGCGGCTGACTTGGAAGCCCAAGCCTGCCCAGTTCCAAATATCAGGCCTGCAGAAAGGAGAGTTGCAGTAATGATTCCCACCACCTTGGCACCTTCCGAACTGACCAATTCCTTGGGCTTGGCCCCCAGCACGGGAAATATAGCCACAAACACCCGATACATGAACATGAGCCCTGCAATCAGGCCTGCCGTAATAAACATCTCACCAACGGAGGGAAAGTAGCTTTTGATCACATATGGGGGAGTGTAGCTGACCAGAAAGACATTGATCCTGTTCAATAGAATTCCAAGCACAAAGATGGTGGAAGCAAAAAAGAGCCACCCCGGAGAACGCCTGACCCTTTCAAACAGCACCAGCACAAACGGCAGGATAACGCCAAAGATCACCTCCACAATAAAGGCTGTGCTCTGGACGGTGCCGTCCAGCAGATATACATGGGTCTTTCGTACAAACATATCACCCAGCTTTACCGCAAGGTAGATGCCTATCAGGACAGGCATGTATCGAGCCAGGGGAGTCAATATCTCCATTTCAGGCCTCCTGTTGAAAGATTTTGCCACTATCAGAGACTCGAATATGACCATGGGGTAACCCCCTGCAATGGCTGAAAGCAGGAACAAGAGAGGCAGGATGGGAGTGTACCACAGCGGGTGAACCTTGTAAGGCGCTATGAGCATCAATGCCCCAAGACCTGATTGATGCATGCAGGAGAGCACAATACCCGCGATAATAAAGAGGAACATTATTTTATCCAAGGTCCTGTCGGCCAGATCCAGGAGTGTGTCCAATGCTCCCCCCACCTTACCTTTGAAGCGCTCCACCACTATTGGGATAAACTCAATGTAGAGCACAGTGGAATATATCATGACGCACATGGCCACTTCAAAGAGCACTGAATTGGGATTCCAGCTTATCATTGGCCTCCATATGTTCCAGTATCTCCCAATGTCCACGAAGAGGCCCAACACCACGAATGTGTAACCAAGCATGGCCGTAAGGAGGGCAGGCCGGATGACTGCATGGTACTCCCTACGATTAAAGATGTAGGCAATGGCGCCGGTTGTAAACCCTCCGGCTGCCAGGGCCACTCCGGTGGCAACATCAACGGCCACCCAGATGCCCCAGGGGAACTGATTGTTGAGATTTGTCACACCTCCCAAGCCCTTGACAAATCTCACTATTATGAAGGCAAGACCAACGGCCATGAATGCAAGCATCACCATTACGCCCGGGGTGAGGAACTTCTCCTCAACCGGTGCTGCTTCTACATGATCATTTTTCATTGGCTGCCTCCTTTCCTCTCATCCATCTCACCGGGCCTGTTCACCCTAAAGCTCTTCTTCTCTCCAAAAAAGCCACTTGCCCACATTACACCTCCCAAGATCACATAAAGGGTCAGTGGGGCCCACAGATATTTGTAGATGCCGTGCTGAATTCCCTCGGTTATCCTGGGTGGGGCCAATGTGCCCAGTTTTGGAAAACCTATTTTTTCAAAGGGCTGGGAGGCAAGGTACAACCAAGAAGTACCTCCCACTTCCTTTTCGCCATAGATGTAATTGACGTATTTCCCGGGGTGATCTGCTATCTTTTTCCTGGCAAGCTCCAGGAGCTGTCCCCTCTTTCCAAATGTCATCACCTCCATGGGACATACCTTTACACACGCAGGCAAGTCCCCTTTTTTGACATATTCATAGCAAAAGGTACACTTCATGACCCTGGGCGTGAGGGGCTCGTTATACTCGTATGCCGGAATCTGGAAGGGGCAGGCCACCATGCAATATCGGCAACCTATGCACTTGGAGGCTGTCCAGGTAATCGGTCCCTCGGGGTTCTTGTGTAGCGCTCCTGTAATACAAGCCGAGGCACAAGCAGGGTCATTACAGTGCATGCACTGAAATTTCACAAAGCTGGGCCGCTCCCTCCACGTAAGGGGACCGATGTGTTGAGGATAGTACTTGTTGATCACGGTGTAGAACTTCTCGTCTGGCCTCCTTGGCTCCTCCAGCACGGTGAGCTCATCATAGGGAAGCTCTGGTTTGGCCAGGCCATGCCGCTCACTGCAAGCCTGCTCACACTTGCGGCATCCCACACAAAGGGTGGTGTCAACCAGACATGCCCAAGAATCCTCCTGAACGCCAGGCCCCTGACTGGCATCAGCCTTTCCCCCGGTGCCCACCACTGTGGCGGCTGCCAGGGAGCCGGAAAGCTTTAGAAATCCCCTTCTGGTAAGCTTCATCTCTTTTCTCCCGCTCTAAAGATTATCTGCCTGTCACTACACCTTTTTTCTTATGACCACACGGAAGTGGTCCTCCTCCTCAATCACCTCCAGGACCTGATCTCCTGACTCTTGGATGATCTTTTTCATGTCCTCCACCACCATGGGGTCTTGGACATGAACCTCCATGATCTCACCAGGGCCCAGTTCATCCAGTGCGTTCCTGCACTTGAGGAGACAGATTGGTTGTATGACGCCTACAAGATCCAGGACTATAGTGGATGACATTGGCTTCCCCTGTTAAAAATCCAAAATTAAGCAAGATTTGTGCCTATCGGTGCCATTCCGGGATTTTGAGGCTAACATATTGATATCATGAATGTTTTAATATCTCTCGCCAGGCTCTCCCCCATCTGTTGCAAAAGGTGTTAAGATAGGATAAGTTAACAGGTGATTAAACATATGAGAGGGCTCACATGAAGGAACAGGAGATAAATCGCTACTGGAAAAAGATAATAGACACCATGAACGAGGGGCTTATCCTGATTGCCCCCAGTGGGCGCATTATGATGGTGAACAAGGCCTTTGAACGCCTTACAGGGTTTAATTCCAAAGAGGTCCTTGGTAAACCCTGCACCATACTAAATTGTGACCAGTGTGTTGTGCAACACACACAGGGTGAAAAGGCACATGGGCCCTGGTGCAATCTATTTCATATCGGCGAAGAAGACACAAAGAGGTGCACCATAATAAGAAAGGATGGGGCCTACCTGCCCATACTGAAAAATGCGTCACTGCTCACGGATGAAGAGGGCAATATCCTCGGCGCAGTAGAAACCTTGACCGACATCTCTGAACTTGACCGTCTTGACCGCGAGATACTTCAGCTCTCCCGCAGGCTTTGTGAAGAGGCGGGCTTCCGTGGAATAGTGGGAAAATCCAAGGCCATGGACTCTGTCTTTGAAGTGATAGAAAAGGCGGCCCAAAGTGATGCGCCGGTAATAATCTATGGGGAGAGCGGCACAGGTAAAGAATTGGTTGCAAAGGCCATCCACGAGCTGGGCCCCAGGAAAAATGGGCCTTTTGTACAGCTAAATTGTGCCGCCCTCAACGAAGCCTTGCTGGAGAGTGAGCTTTTCGGCCATACCAGAGGCGCCTTTACCGGAGCCTACCGACATCGTATAGGCAGGTTTGAGGCGGCCAACGGAGGGGACATATTCCTGGATGAGATTGGCGACATTCCTCTTTCCATACAAGTGAAATTATTGAGGGTGCTTGAGGCCAAGGAATTCGAAAGGGTGGGGGATCATACCCCGGTATCTGTGGATGTAAGAATAATCTCTGCTACAAACAAGGACCTCCAGGAACTAGTGGCCAAAAGGCTCTTCCGCCAGGACCTCTTTTTCCGCATAAATGTGATCCCCATATTCCTGCCCCCCTTGCGTGAGAGGAAGGATGACATCCCTCTGCTTACAGAACATTTCATCAAGCTTTTGCGCCAAAGAACTGGTAAGGATATTACCGGAATATCCCAGGAGACCATGGAGGTCTTCATGGCATATCACTGGCCAGGGAATGTAAGGGAACTGCGGAGCACCCTTGAATATGCCTTTGTAATAGGAGAGAAAGGGCTTATCACCCCCAACCAGCTCCCTCCACACATTGGAAAGCGCTCAGATAAGAGCGATCCAAATAAAGACCCAAGGGAGGCGACCCAGAAGGAAGCGCTCGTCGAGGCCCTGCGAAAGGCAGGGGGGAATCAGTCCCAGGCTGCCAGGCTCCTTGGAGTGAGTAGGGTCACTGTATGGAATCGAATGAAAAAGTACGGCATTGATATTAGAAGGATAATGGTGGAATCTTAGGATGATAGCGCTCAGAGCAGGGAGAGCACCTTTTCTGAAAGCTCCATGATTGATCTTGCGGCATTGCTGTCAGGCGCCCTCTTCAGGAAGGCCACCTGCTCTCTTATTGATTTCATCACCTGCTCATCCTGAGGTATGATACCCAAGAGGTCCACCTCTAGCCCCAGGAACCTTTTTGCCGCACCGGCCAGCGTCTCAAAGGCCTTCACCCCTTCTTTGCCATCACGCACCCCGTTGATTACCACCCTGAAGAGGTCTCGCCCATAGTCCTTCCACAGCACCTTTGCCAGGGCATAGGCATCGGTTAGGGAAGTGGGATCAGCAGTAGTCACCAACAGATTGTGGTCTGCAAAGGTATTGAACCAGAGCACAGAGGGGCCTATGCCTGCTGAGGTGTCCATAAGAACCACATCAAACCCATCGGCCACCTCCTGAAGATAACCCTCCAGGACTTGCTGATCTTCTGGCCCCAGGGTGACCATCTCAGGGGTGCCAGAACTAGCAGGAAGGATCCCAAGGCCTGGCTCTAGATAGACAACAGCCTCTTTAGAGTCAGCTCCCTTGTCTAAGATGTCCTGGATTGTGTTGGTGGCAGATATACCCAGCATGACATCTACATTGGCAAGGCCCAGATCTCCATCTATAACAAGGACCTTCTTGCCTCTATCTGCCAGGGCATAGGCCAGATTGACCGTAAGCGTGGTCTTGCCCACACCACCCTTTCCGCTGCTAATACATATTTTCATGTCAGTTCCACCTGAGATAGCCTCTCAATCCCTTCCCCTTGGAGCCTGATGGCACCCTACTGTTAGGTCGTCCAACAAGCCCCTTTTCTTTAGCCAAATCTGGAATCCGTCTTATAGCAGGAAAGAAGGGTAGATCAGCCCAGGGGATTTCTGCGCTTCATGGAAAGGGCGGCCTTTTCTTCCTGGGTGATCTCTGTGGGTAGGGGTTCTTCTCTCTTGGCAGGATGACATACCTGGTTTCGCCCGTTTTGCTTGGCATCCAGCAGGTGTCTGTCCGCCCTTTTTATGAACTCAGAGGCAGAAAGATACTCCCTTGGCGTATAGACATCCACCCCAAAAGAGGCAGTGATTTTAATGAGACCGCTACCGACCCTCAGAGGTGATTCCACCAAGGCCTTTCTCATCCTCTCAGCAGCTTTTACGGCCTGTGGCAGTCTCGTCCCGGGCAGTATAATGGTAAATTCCTCGCCCCCATATCGACATGGAATGTCAATCCTGCGGATTCTATTGCGCCACACTTCAGCACACCACTTGAGCACCTCATTTCCCGTCTCATGTCCATAGGTGTCATTGATGCGCTTGAAGTGATCCAGGTCTATCATTATGAGGCCTGTGGAAAGCCCCGTGCGCCTGGTTCTTTCCATCTCTCCCTCAAGGGCGTCAATCAAGTAGCGGAAATTGTAGAATCCGGTGAGTGAGTCTATTCTAGTAAGTTCTTTTAGCCTCTTGCACTCAAGCCTGAGTTGTTCAAGCTCTTGGAAATAGGGGCACTGGGTTTCTTCAATAGGGCAGGAGGAGGGACTGTATCTGGATGGCTTCAAGGAAGGCCTCTCACCGTCCTGGTGTTATCGATTCCTGAAAATTCTTGATGGTTATGTATAACCAGGCCTTTGTGCAAAAATTTTGATGCTTCAATCAAATTTCGACCTTTTTTATCAGATTAAATTGAGCGTTTCAAGATGCTTGTTCAAAATAAAAGACCTGCCGTCTCAAGGGGGCGCAACCCCTGAGGGCAGGTCTTAGGACTGTCCTGCAAATCCACTGTGCTAGTCTTTATAGCAGCAATACATCTTGCCCTCTATAATGGCAACCTTGTCGTTGAGGAACCGGGCCCTGAATCCTGCATTTCGCAGGATATTGTAAGCCATCTCGGCCCTCAGGCCAGTGCGGCAGTGGGTGATTATCTCTTTGTCTTTGGGAAGCTCGTTGAGGCGGGTGGACAGCTCGTCCACAGGGATATTTATTGCCCCTTCAATCATCCCTGCCGCTGCTTCGGCCCGTGTCCTCACGTCCAGGATCAGCTTGTCCGCAGGTCGAGTCTTTGCGATGTTTACAAATTCATCACCCGTTATCTCGCCTGGATGGGGCCTTGGGATGTAGAATATAGTGGTTCTCACGAGCCCTGACTGCGTGGGCCCATTCTTAGCCACCCAATCCTTGTATCCGCCCTCCAAGATAAAGACCCGCTTATACCCCCATCTTATTATTTCTCTTGCCACAGGGGTCAAACCCTCGAGATTGGTATCCTGATCATAGAGCACTATGTAGGCCTTCTTGTCCACCGGAAATTGGGCCTTTTGCTTTACCACCTGGTTCAATGGAATGGCCACGGCCCCCTGTATGTGCCCCTTCTTTGCGGCTTCAGGGCCCCGGGTGTCAATAACCACCAGGTATCCAAGCCGCTTGGAGACAAAATCAAATGTGGTTATCAGGGGATTGCCGGCCTTTACCCATGCAGGTGCTCCGGCGTGATACACCCTTACATTGGTATATCCCCACTTCTCTGCCAGCCTGGCAGCCATGGGACTGAGCACTCACCTGAATCCTCCGCAGTAAAAGATAAGCAAACTGTCCTTGTCCTTCGGCAGCTTGCCTCGGAGTTCATTCATCTTGGGAAACGGGATGGAGATGGCGGTGGGGATGTGCCCTTCTTTGTACCTGATTCCAGGCCTTGAATCCACCAGGGTGTAACCGGCCTTGGCAGGGCCTTGGGCCACCAGCCTGGCCAGCTCGGCTGTGTCCATGAGTTGCTTTTCAGGGACCTTGAATTTAGGCTTTGCAACTATGGAGGTGGCCACCAGATCGGCCCCCACCTTTTTGTAGTGGACCAGCACCGGAACGGGCTTTTTTAATTTTTTGATGCTGGGTACATTTTTTACGGTGGTGTTCTTGTCGTATTTAACAAGAACGATCTTTTTCCCCACCTTAACGGAAATGGACTTTGCCTTCCTGGAGCGGCTGTAAAAGTCCCCTGCCACTACATTTTTCATTTCCTTGTACTCTTGGTGGCACTTCAGGCACTTTTTAAAGACAATAGCCTTGGGTGCCGAGGCCCCCATGGCATCGTGGCCGCCCAAAAACAGCAAGGCGAGACCTGTAAGGCTGGCGACAAACGCCATATACCAGTTCTTCATGCCCCCTTTTACCCCCTTTCTAAGAATTTGTGAATTTGATCAAATTCCATAAGCAATTCTTGGACCAAATCTTGGGTTCCTTGCGCTTTTTAATCTAGTTTTCAAGTAGGATATCATTAACTAGTTAATTTTCAAAACACTTTTTCAAGTCCCAAAGTTAGGGGTTACTCCCCCAAGGCTGTCTGTTGTGGAAGAAGTTCATACCTTTCAGGGGCACAAATCCTGGGTTGAATGAAACAGGTGTTAAAAGAGACCCCTTGAGATTTATTGCTTCAAATTGCAGTGCCTAGAAATTATAATTTTTTTGCTTCAGCCGAATAAGTAAGATAGGTTTGACCATTGGAGAAAAACATCCATGAAAGAGACACATAGTCATAACTGGATAATTACTTTCTTGGTGTATGCGGTCGTATGCATCATCAGCCTCATAATCCTATATTGGGTGATCCATACCTTTTTTCCTGAAACATCCTCAGAGTTGATCCCCCTAAAAGACTCTCTTTCCTCAAGGTTCATAGGAATTCCGCACCAGACACCTTCCCTACACATTGAGGATAAAAAGATAACCCTTCCCAGAGACCAGGAACTCTTGCTGGAAAGGGCCAAGCTGATTTACAGAGGGATAGAAGATGATTCATTTCTAAGAATCGATGTGGCCCTCTTGGATCTGGACCCTGACTATTACTACAAACACCGTATCAGCATTGATGAGGCCAAAAGGGGAATTACCTTGGGGGGCAAGAGATTCAGGGTGCTCTCAGCCAAAAAGAGTGCCCTTCACTTGAAAATCATAACCAGGGAGCCTCGTTGAGCCATATTACCCCTCCTCAGAACACCGGTAGCCCTTGTTGACCACAAGATTGATATATGTTTTAATATTAACAGGTTTTTAGGGCGCCCCTCTGCGATGGTCGGGAATTGTCTCCATTCTGGCTCAACACCATCTGGCTCTGTCAGATATTTTCTAGATCGAACTCTAAGCTAGTTGTCTCACCATCCAGGCACACGAACACCAAGGATCGGTTTGGAGAAAATCCAAAAGGCGCCTAGACTCCTCAATCACAACTCGTTGAACAGTCAATAACATGAGTCACAGTGGGATCCCCTGAGCCTCGGCCATGGAGCGGTGGTGAGGTAGCGGACACATGAAAGGCTGAGGCATTGATTTTGCATTAGTTTGGCATAGCTGAATAATAATTTACATAAATTGATACATGCGAGGAGGTCATATGGCTGAGCCTGGATCCAGCAAGTTTGTAAAGAGGGCATTCATCAAGAATCTGCTCCGGAGGGTATTTGCCCTTCTTGCCCTGGGAGGGCTCATTTACGGCTTGGCAGCCCTTGTATATACCACCAAGACCATCTTCAAGGTGAAGGAAAATTACGCCGTGGTATTGGAAAAACTCGGGGGTGAAAGGAAGGCCGTAACCGAGGTGGGGTGGCATATGAGGCTTCCCTTCTTCACCCGCATAGAACAAGAAGTCCCGTTGATGAACCAGCGCATGTATCTCAATGGCACCATTGAACCCATGAGGATTATCTCGAAAGAAAATGTAGCCCTTTGGACCTCGGCCGTACTCACTTATCGAATCAAGGATCTTTACACCTGGGCAATAGAAAACACTGAACCCCACCTGTTGCTCCAGGGCGACTACGATGGGATTGTCAAAGACATCTTGCAGGCCAAGGAGGTTGATAAACTCATAAGTAACAGGGAGGCGATAAAGGAGGAAATATTTCAGGCGCTCAAGTCAAGGCCCATAAACCAGGGCGGTCCCACCTTGGAGGAAAAATATGGAATCGAGGTGGTGAGCTTTGTGCTTCGCGAAACCCGTTTCGGTGAAAAGCTCGTGGCCGCCTCTGAGGAGAAAAAGCGAAGAGAGCTCATTGCTGAGGCGGAGAACTATGCAGCAGACCAGGAAGCCAGTCGAATAAGAAAGCTTTATGCAGCTTATCTCGAGAGCATCAAGGCACTCCAGGAAGCCCTGGGAAGACCTGATGGCTCTACGGATGTGGCCCTGTTCCACTTCCTGACTCAACAGAAGTGGGCCACTGCTTACGAGAAAAATCAGAGCGGACAAAATACCATAGTCATCCAGAACACCATGGGCACCCCTTCAATCACCCTCCCTCCCCTGCCATCCTCCCCTGGCCCAAAGCACGGGAGCAAGGAGGCAAGCCATGGCCCGTAGGATCACGCGCCAGACAATTTACGTGCAACTCCCTGAAAAGAGGATCAGGGAGATTGAAGAGCTTGTGGCCTCTTGGCCTTACGAGACCAAGCTCTTCATGCGAGCCAGATTGAACCAGTACCAGCCCCGCTCGGATCTTGTAAATAAGTTTCTTGACGCACTCCTCTCACTTTTCCTTTCCACTCCAAAACGAAGGTTCGAGGTGCTAAGGGACCCCGACATCCTCACTGACTGGCAAAGGCGCTTTGAAATCTCCGGCCACACCAATCCCCAGGAGGCCTGGAACAAGATCCTGGAAAAAGAGCTTTCCCCAAAAGACTACGTTTACTTGCTGGCCTTACTGGAAAAGGAGCTGGAAGATATCCATGTCCCGGCAGAATTGGAGGAGCTGTTTGAAAAGATTTACAAGGCCCACATAAGAAAGGAATACATGGCAGACCCTTCAGTGCCCAAAGCCCCCCTGCTTTTAGTGGTGGGCCCGAGCGGGAGCGGCAAGTCCTCCACTGTGAGCCAGGCCATTGAGAAGGTCATCTTTGCCACCAAGGTCTTGCCAGAGATAGATCTCAAACAGAAAAAAGAAGAGTTGCTGAGTGATGAGCCCTTCTGGAAGACCATTAACGACATTGACCCCACCCTTGCCATGGAGATCGCCAGGCGCAAAAAGATCAGGTTTTACAAGCGATTGGCCAGGATCCCTGTGGTGAGGACCATACTCAAGAGACGGATAGGCAGGACCCTTTCAGAGCTTGAAGAGCAGGGCATTGTGGTGGACTACAACATGGTCACACCCAATGACTTTCAGACGGCACTTGCCGGAGAGCCAGGCAATTTTTTCAAAAAGTCCCTTGGTGACCCCCGCAGGATCAGCATCCGCCACATCGAGGAGGCCCACAGCGCCTTTGGAAGGGTGGACAGCCGGGAGACCGGTGTGGAACGCCAACAGCAGACACTCGTTGACACATCCAACATCGTCCTTGACGAGATCATTAGCGGGGCCCGGGATTGTCTATTGATAGCCACATCGGATCAGCCTGAGAAATTCGACCCTGCCATCTACCGCCGCTTCGTGGAAAAGGGAAAGATCATCAACATTGCAGAATTCTGGAGAAAACCGCACAACTTAAGGGAAGTGATACGACTTGAACTTGCCCGCCACGACATAAGGGTGTCCAACGGCCCTGAAGCCACCACTCCACCCAATGTTCAATACATTTCGCCCCAGGATCTGGACCGGGCCGTGGACATGCTCTACCAGATATTCGATGAAAGGACCCTCAAGATAATCCCTTCCTATGTAAGAAAACTTGTGGATTCCATCATTGAGATAAGAGGAGGGTTTTCTCCAGATCACCTTTCCGACTCCCTTCTGGTGCGCCGCGCCTTTGAGCTGGTGGCGCGCAACTCCTACGGTGAACTCTATAACAAGATCGTTGACCGCATGGACAGAAAGGTCAAATGGGATGAATACGTTGGCAATGTGAAGGATACCTTTTCCGAGATGGCCAACAATTGTCTCCTTTACGGAGTCCATGAGGAAAAAGGCGTGGTGCTAAACGGCCCTCCTGGCAGCGGCAAGACGTTTCTGGTAAGGGCCTGGCTTAGTGAAAACCAGGATATCCACGACATCTCGGCCAGCCTCAGTGTGCTCCAGGACCCCATGAATCCCATTGACGGGGCAGTAGCAAATCTTGAAAAACTCTACGACATAGCAAAGATGATCGCCCCCACCGTGGTCTTCTTTGACGAAGGGGATGCCCTCGCCCCCAGGAGAAGTTCGGCAGGGGGTTCGCCCACAGACAAGCTCACCAACAAGTTCCTAAATATCATAGATGGTGAGATCCCTCTAAATAAGGTCTTTACTGTGCTCACCACCAACAGGCTGGACATCCTTGATCCTGCCCTCATCAGGTCTAAGAGGCTCAAGGTCATGGAAATATCAGGGGATCTCGGGAAAAAGGAGATAAGCCGGATCGTATCCCGGCTGCTGGATCAGGTTCCCCTCTCACCGTCGCTCAGCGTTGAGTCTATTATCGAAGCCTCTCAAGGTATCTGCCACACGCCGGCAGACTATGCCGCATTCGTGGAAAAGGCCCGGACATTGAGGAACACGGAATACACGGTGCTTGAAAAGTTACGCTCCTTAAATGGCGCTTCAAGGGAAGAGATGCTGAGGTTCGTAAAATTCAATTACAAGACCCTCATGGGCATCCTGGAGGCCCTCGAGGCACCTGAAGACCTCAGGGCTCAACTCAAGAAAGACCCCGAGGCATTTGTGCCTCAATATGATAGGATCCTGGAGCTTATCTCTCATGTGGACTCTTACCCCTTGACACCAACCCACTTGCATAACGCTCGCCTTGAGATCTCCAAGAGTCCGGTGAAAAAGAGTCAAGTGGAATTGGACGAGTTCCTGGAGGCAGAACTGAGTCAGGAGCCCCAGGTTGGATTCATCATTGGAGTAGGTGCAAACGAGCTAACCGGCGTACTCTTACCCATTGCCACCAGCCTTACCTACAATGTGGGACCAGAAAAGGTGATGGTTACAGGGGCGGTGTCTTCTTCTGCGCCAGGGGCCACTGAACTGGATATGGCGGTCAAAATGACCCAGCAGTCCGCCCATGAGGCCCTCACCCTGGTAAAAAACTATCTCCAAGAACTCCACCCCAAGGTGAGTATGTCGAGGCTGCTGGGTGACTTTCTGGACCACTACACCATCCACCACCAGTTGCTCTCCGCATCCTACAATGTAGGAGGTCCTTCGGCAGGCTACGCCTTGGCCCTCAATACCCTCTCAGCGCTTTTGCTGATTCCGGTTTACAATGACTTTGGGATCACAGGGGCCCCGTGGACCAAGGGTGTAAAAAAGGGCGAGGTGGGTGGATCCGTGATCATCGGAGGCCACAAGAAAAAAGCCGAAAAGGTGCTCATGCACCTCAGGCGCATGTACATGCCACTTCAAAATTACAAGGATCTTGACCTGGAATTTCTGGAAGCCTACTGGGTCCAGGGCAAAGACATCCTAGGGGTGACCCACTTTGGCGACCTGGTGCCAGAGGTCCTCTATTTTGGCGAAGAACACGGACTCAAGCTCCAGGAACTCATCGAAAAACGCATCCAATACAAGCTTGACAAATACCGTGGCAGCGCTCCTGATCAGGCGCTGAAGGAGGAAATCCTGGAGACCAAGAAGGCCTTAAGAAATGTGGCCGAACAAGAGATAACCGCCAGGCTGGAGGCCCTGAGAAAATACCTGAGAGATCCGGCTCGCGACCCCCACCTCTCCCTGGAAGAGATATTCCGTAAGGGCAAAAAGAAGAAGAGAAGCTTTCCATTTATGGCCCCCCTGCTGAGCTATCTTAGCAAAAGGAAGAATCCAGGCCCAAAACATCCCGTATCTGACTGATTCACCAATGGATCCAACTTAAGTCACGAAGGCAGGGACACAATTTGACAATTGTTCCTTCCTCTTATATCTAAATTATCTATCCGGACTAGGAAAACTCTCAGGAGGAATTAATCCCCAATGGAGGATTTCTTTGACCGTCTCTGGAAGGCGGCCAGATTGGACCCTGATCTTTACAAACGTGTGGCCTCAGATCCCGAGGCCACCGTGCAGGCTTATCTAGCCGTGGTATGTTACAGCGTGGCCTTGACCCTGGGGGCCTTTGGGAGGACAGGACTGACGGGAATCAATATCTCGCTGATCACCACCCTTTTCAGTTGGTACATATGGGCTTTTTTCACCTATTTTCTCGGCACAAGGATCTTCAAGGCCCACGGAATTCAAGTGGAAAGAAAAGCGGCCTTGAGGGCCCTGGCCTTTGCATGTGCCCCCGGCATCCTGATGGTGTTGGGGCTCGTGCCAGGCGTGGCCTTCGTGATAATGCCTGCTGCCACCCTTTGGATGCTGGTTGCATGGGTCCATGCAACCAAGGTGGTGTTCGGCCTCCAGGGCACCGGCCGGGCAGTGCTCATCTCCCTCATAGCATGGGGCATCAGCACAATGGTGCAGCTCTCTCTTTTTATCCTGCTTTTCTCTGTCTTTGGAGCCTCCCCAACCTAATTCCATATCAACTTGGATCTCTTAGGCCCGTCCCGTAAAGTCAAAATTCAATTTTGCCTGAAACTTTTGAATCCTTACGAAAATCTCTTTAAGCATGGTCTGCTCTATTCGGGACAAATGCTTTGGATTAATATAATTGTTCGGCTCAGTGTCGTCCTCCACCATCCTCTTTACCTGGTGGACGAAGCGCACCTGCATGAGATACGAGTAGGCAGTCTCCAACTCGTTATGTTCCTCGGGCGTCAAAACCTTGGCAGAGGCAATCTCTTCCAGTCGCTCCCATGTGTTGGTGATTCGAATCCTCTTGTGGAGGGCATAGACCCTTGCAAAATCCACTATTGGCTGGATGGCGGCCTTTATGTCGAATGTGTCCCTGTGCTCACCCTTGGACAAGACCACGAAGTTTCGGAAAAACCCTATGGGAGGAGCATAGAACAGGGCGTTTTCAGCCATGTGCCTGAAAAACCCGGGCCATCCTTCCAAGGACTCGAACAGGTGGTCTTTCAACTCCGCCACAATATCAAAGTCACCGAATCCGTGGCGGAGGTCAAAAAATATTCCGGCCCGCAGCAGGGCCTCGGGCTCGGGCCTGTGTATCCAGTTACTGAAATAACTCTTCCACACAGAGAGGGGCTGGCACCACCTTGGATTCTTGGCCATCACTCCTCCCCTGCAAAAATAGTAGCCGGCCTCATCCAGGCCATTGCAGATAAGCTCTCCCAATTTAAGGAAATATGCCTTGACCTCTTCCAACCGGCCTTCTGGAGGATCTTCAAACACAAGGGCATTGTCTTGATCGGTCTTCAAGGTCTGCTCCCTTCGACCCTCACTTCCCATGACCATGAAGCTGAATCGCACCGGCGGAGGCCCCATCTGATCCAAAGCCAGGGTGGCCAACCGCTCCAGCACGGCATCAGTTATGGTGGAAAGAAATCGAGCCACATGCCTGCTCTTTGCCCCTGCATTTATCAAATTGTAGATGAGACCGGGCACCTGGGCCCTGGCCGATACCACCT
>JALVMN010000379.1 GCA_027027005.1 Desulfobacterales bacterium
TAAGGAATAACAGTGCCTCTGGTTCCCAGGATGGAAATACCTCCCATGATACCCAGCCTGGGATTGAAGGTCTTTTTGGCGAGTTCCTCACCTTTGGGGACATCTATGGTGACCACGACTGTCCCAGAAAGTCCTGTCTCCCCCATGGCCTCTTCAACTGCTCGTTTTATTTGACGCCTTGGGGCTGGATTTATGGCAGGCTCTCCAACGGGCACCGGCAGGCCTGGTTTGGTAACCATGCCAACCCCCTTTCCGCCCTTTATTATTACACCACCCCGCTCCTTTGGATGGATTACCACGCTACACCAGATTTCGGCCTTATGGGTTACATCAGGATCATCTCCTGCATCTTTTATGACCAGGGCCCTTGCAGCCCCATCTCCCACCTCCACTCGTTCTACGGGGATATCCAGCCGCCCTTCCTCGGGCAGGGGGATATTTACCCGCTCGGGGGCCTTTCCATTCCCCATTGCCTGGAGCGCGGCCTTGGCCGCAGCCGCTGCTGCCGACCCGGTGGTAAATCCCGTTCTGAGCCTCCCCTTTCTATCCCTTCTCATCAACCCGGCCCACGGTAAAACTTTCCTAAGTCCCAGGAGGAGGGGATACATCCTCTGACAGGGCGGCCAGGGCATTAATGACAGATGCCGCCATGGCAGAGCCCCCCTTTCGCCCCACGACAGTGATATAAGGGACCTTGTCTTGACCCATAAGCCTTTCCTTTGACTCAGCAGCATTCACAAACCCAACAGGCATCCCCACCACAAGGGCTGGCCGGCACTGTCCTGCTTCAATGAGATCCACAAGCCGCATGAGCGCCGTGGGGGCATTGCCTACTACATATATCCCGCCATCAATTCTCTCACTTACCATGTCCACGGCCGAAGCGGCCCTGGTCATGCCCTCAGTGCTCGAGCGGGCCGCCACCTCGGGGTCTCCGATGTGGCATTCCACTTTACATCCCCACCTTGCCAGGCGCCTGTCTCCAATACCCATCCTCGCCATCTCAGTATCGGTAACTATGAGACAGCCGCCTCTTATGGCAGCCAGGCCGCTTTCCACTGCCATAGGATGAAAGCGCACCAATCTCAAGAGCTCAAAGTCTGCTGTAGTGTGTATCATTCGTCTCACAACCACCCATTGGTCTCCTTCAAACGGCCTCGGTTCTGGAACCTCGGAGTCGATAATGGAAAAGGACAATTGCTCTATCTCATCCGGCTTCAAGACACCCCTCCTTGCAATATTTGATGAAATTCACTGGCACTTGGGGATTAGACCCCCAGTGCAAGTGTATGTATGAACCTATGGCCCTGTTGACCAGGAATCCTTCAGAGGTCTCCTGGGAATCTTTTCTGCTCCTGACCTTGTAAATTTTTCTTAGAGATTCGGGAATGCCCTCGGTGTAAGAATAGTGAAACTCATGGCCCCTTGCCACCGTTCCTTCGGGCCCCAGTGGGGATTTAGTTGTGGTAGCCACCTCTCTATAGCCGAGCGAGTTCAATTCTGAACTCATTTTGGTCCGGACAGGAAAGACCCCCACCATGGGATGCTCCCTGCCCTCCAGATCCACAATGGCTTTGGTCAGATACATAAATCCACCACATTCTGCATAGACCGCTCCACCCTTTCGCACAAATCCCCTAATCTCCTGGGCCAATGCCTTGTTTTTGCTCAATTCACCGGAGTATAGCTCAGGATAGCCACCGCCAAAGACGAGTCCCTGCACCCCTTGGGGCAGCCCTTCGTCCCTCAGTGGAGAGAAGCTTTTCAGCAGAGCGCCGGCCTCTCTCAAGAGTCTGAGGTTTTCGGCATAATAGAAACAAAAGGCCTGGTCCATGGCTATCCCTATGGGGACCTGGATGTTGTTTGAATTTTCCTCAACCCTCTCCTCTGCTCTAACCCGGTCTCTTGATTCAAACCTGCACTCCTTAAGGATTCTATCCAGGTCAACGCCTCTTTCGATACAGGCCGTGAGTCGCTCCACCCGCTCCTTACCAAGGGGGTTGTCTTCATCAGTGACAAGCCCCAAGTGCCTGGATGGCATCTCGATCTCATGGTCCCGCACCAGACAGCCGAACACCGGCACCTCGGGCAGGTAGGTCTGCATTGCCTCCTTAAGGTAATTTGCGTGCCTTTCACCTGCTACCTTATTGAATATTATCCCCTGGAGATTGAGCTCAGGGTCGAAACGGCTGTATCCCAGGGCCATTGCCGCGGCAGAGCGGGCCATGGCCCTGGCATCGACTATCAGGATGACGGGAATTTGGAGCAGTTTGGCCATTTGAGCTGTTGAGCCGGATTCATCAGTGCCAGAAAATCCGTCAAAGAGCCCCATCACCCCTTCCACCACCGCAACATGGCTCTCTGAAAAGTATCTGTGGAACACCTCCCTGTTGTATTCGGGGGCCAGCATCCATCCATCCAGGTTATGGGAATCCCTGCCTGTCACCCTTCGGTGGTGCCCTGGGTCGATAAAGTCAGGCCCTACCTTGAAGGCCTGCACCTTGAGGCCTCGTCTTACCAGGGCCGCCATGATACCGAGGGCAACAGTGGTCTTTCCGCACCCGCTATGTGTTCCGGCTATGCAAAATGCCGATTTCACAGATTCCATTGAGCACAAACCCCTTACTCAATGCCTGCCATCCTGAAGATGCGCTCCACATCGCAATGGGCCTCAAAGTGGTCTGCGAGTTTATCGTATTGTTTGAATCTTGAAAGCCTCCCCTGTCTGGGCTTTCGCTGTGGAAGCCCCTTTGCGGCGCGGATACGGTTCAAGATCTCTCCACGAAGGCCCGGGGAATCCAAGACACCGTGGATATATGTCCCCATGATGAATCCATCCTCAGTGACCAGACCATCCTCCCACTCGGTCCTCCTGCCAGGGACGTGTATGCGGGCAAATGCCTGC
>JALVMN010000380.1 GCA_027027005.1 Desulfobacterales bacterium
ATGACTGATATTGTTTTCAAGTATGACGGGACCCTTGACAAATACATTGGTGACGGGCTCATGGCCGTCTTCGGAGCCCCCATGCAAAAAGAGGATGACGCAGCCCGCGCCATCCTTACCGCCCTTGACATGAAGGCCTACCTCCAAGAGATTAGAGAGAACAATGGTGGCGAAAAGCAATTGGATATCCGGATTGGCATAAACACAGGACGCGTGGTGGCCGGAAACATCGGCTCACCCAAACGAATGGATTACACGGTGATAGGAGATCCTGTTAACCTCGCAGCCCGCCTGGAGGCCCTGGCAGAGCCCAACCAGATCCTGATCGGGGAAAAGACATACGAACTGGTGAAGGATAGGTTTGAGATCAGAGAGGTGGGAGAACGCGAGGTAAAGGGTAAAAGCACCAAGATCAAGGTCTATGAAGTGTTGGGCTGACCGCTCTCTTTGCCCTCTGGCTCCTTTTCATCCCTCTTCCGGATAAAGCTTGCAATGTTTTTCTTCAGGAGTTCGTACTCCTGTGTCAGCTCCTTCAATCTTTCCTTGCTCTCTCCAAGGGCTCTCTCCAGGAGCTTCAGCTTGACCCTGAGGTCGGTGATATCGGTGTTTACCACCACACACCCCTGAATATTGCCCGAAGAGTCCTTGAGGGGATAGAGCTCGGCCCTCACATACACCGGATCACCATCCATGGAATAATATTTCCACTCCCTGGCAGCAAAAGAGTCTCCCTTGAGCACCCTGATAACCACCTCCCTGAATGTAACCCGGTAAGGCTTTGCCACAATGGAAAGGGGGCTCTTGCCTATTACCAGCTCAGAGGTAAATCCCAGCTTTCTCTCGCAGGCCTCGTTCCACGATGAGATCTTACCCTTGGTATCTATCACATATACCGGGCAGGGAAGGGCATCCCAGCTTGTGTATTGCAGGCGAAAGGCCCCTGTATCCGCGGCCCCGTCGCCATCTCTAACCTCTTGGATGCACTGGATGGCACCCTTGACCGCTCCATCCTGGTCCAAGATGGGAGAGGCCTTCATTAGGGCCTTCACCCCTCCACCAAGCTGGGGCAGATAGGCCTCCACGGAAAAGCTGCCGCTCTCGGTTCGAAGCACCTCAAAGTGCCCGCCGCTCAAGAGTGAACCCGGGTCATCTATTATCTTATCTGCCAGGGTCCCCTCTTCATCCAGGAACAGCCCCTCCCAGGGTCTTTTGCCAATTACCTCGTTGGCAGGGATCCCGGTGAACTCCTCGCAGGCCCGGTTCCACTGGATCACCCTGTGATTTCGGTCGATCACAAAGGTGGGCACAGGGGATTTTGAAAGGATTTCATCAATGTAGCGCCTTGACTCCTGAACTATTTGCCCCTTTTCCTCTTCCCTCTCCTTGGTCTCGCTCCTCTCCTTCTCGAACAAAAAGGCAAATGCCAGGATGGCCAGCAGGCCCAGCAGATACCCCCCCAACCCGTATAGGGCCGCGGTCTGTCCGGAGAAAAGGCCGGGGATTCGGTCTCCGCCCATGTACAAATATGCTGCAAGACCGCTCTCGAGAAAAATGACGCAGGACCACAGGGCCCCCCAGAAGTATCCGGTGACGTAAATTGCAGCAAGGATGAGCACACCGTTCCAGATCCAGGTGAGGAGCAACAGCCCCTGGGCCGCCATGGCTCCTGTCTCCCATCTGACAAGCAGCAAAAAGGCCCACAAGAGAAATATGGCATAATTGGAACAGAGCTTGATGTTGCGGGTCTTTCTCAGCAACAAAATCCCAATGCCTGAAAAGACCGACCCTACCATGGAGGCATTGAAAAGGAACGAAGAGCCCGAAGACAGATAAAATACTCCCAGGAGCGGGGCTGCAAGCAAAAACACAACAAAAAAGGTGTTAAGCAACCTTATGCGCCTGAGGGTCTCAGGATCACCCCTTTCAAGCCCGCTGGTCAACAGATCATGGAAAAAGGTTTTCTTTTCTTTGCCCATATCTGGGTGGTTCCTCAAGTTCGCTTCTAGGGTATTGTGACATAAGTTATGTTTCCACTTTTGTCCACTGTGGCCTGGATACCCCTGTCTCCATTTTTGAAGATAGAAAAGTTGGCTGTAACCTGCATGACCACGATCTTGTTTACCTCGTCGTATTGAAGCTGGTAATCCAAAAAATGGCCTACCGACAGCGTCACCTTCAGGGCATTCTTGACAAGGAGTATATCAGGATCATTGGGCGCGTCGTTGTGGAAAACTTGAATCAAGTTTGCCCCAGGGTCTGAAGAATTGGGAAAATAATCCTCATGCTCCAGGAAGTAAATGATTTGGGCTTGGGCCAATTGTTTTATTATCCTGGTGGCCTCGGACCCTACAGCCCGCTGCCTGAATGTTCGGTATGTGGGATAAGCAGTGGCTGTCAAGATCCCCACGATGGCTATGACCACCATGAGCTCTATGAGGGTAAAGCCCCTTTTATCCCTCATTGGGCACCCCCTGGAACAGGACTTGAGTACTCAATGCCCTCGGCAGTCAGGACCAGGTGCATCTCCTCTTTCTTTGGGTGTTTCAAGGAGAGGCGATATCCCTTGAAAGGATCCCTTACATAATTGAGGAGGTCGAGGTAGGCGAGCTCAGGGCCTTTGAAGGCAAGGTACTTGGGTACCAGGTCCCTCAGGCTCTCCGGGTATTTCCTGCCCTCGTAGTGGGCGTAGCGCTTGACCGCAGAGTCAACCAAAAAGAGGAGCACCCGTCCCTTTTTGGCCAGGTCCACGCGTGCCGCAGGGGCAGGCTGACCGCCAAACAGGATTACACCCCACATCACAGCAATGAGCATGGAGGAGACCAGGACAAAGTATTGAAATGGGCCCCATTTCTTTTTTTTCTTCGTGGCTTTGCCTCTCTTTTCAGCGAGGGTGGTGCCCACCTGGGAGACGGATTGGAGCATGGCACACTGAAAGCACGTGTACTCACCGGGCCGAACCTCTTCTGCACATTCTGAGCAAAGAGGGGCGCCACAGGTGTTGCAAATCTGCTCTGCCCTCATGCCAGGATGGAACTTACACTGCATCGCGGTCCCTGACTCCACCTTTTCCTATGCCGTTCAGATCATTCCGGCAATACGGGCAAACTATCCATTCAGGCTGGACTATACGGCCGCACTCGCCGCAGTTGGGGACGAGCGGGTACTTGCAGAAGGGGCAATCACTGAAATCGAGGCTCACAGCCTTTCCACACTTGGAGCAGACGGTGGTGAGTTCCTCTTTCTGATGCACGGCCCTCAGCACCTCATCAATGGTGGTGATTCCCAGCCGGATCTTTCTCAGGCCGCTCATACCCAGTGTGGTCATGCCGGTGGCCAGGGCAGCCTCTCTGAGGGTATCTGCAGAGGCCCCCTGCTGGACAAGCTCCCTTAACTTATGCCCCATCACCATCACTTCCTCAATGGCCGTCCGACCTCGGTAGCCGGTATAATTGCATCTGGGGCATCCCTTGCCCCTGTAAAACTTGAAGGGAAGATCCTTGTGGTTCAGGCTCAGGCGGGCAAGCACCTCGGGCTTGGGATCGTACTCCTCCTTGCACTCGTTACAGATCACCCTTACCAGGCGTTGGGCCACCACGCCAAGCACAGAGGAGGCTATCAAGAAGGCGGGCATCCCCAGATCCAGCAGCCTGGTGACTGCAGTGGGGGCATCAATGGTATGAAGCGTGGACATGACCAAATGTCCGGTCAATCCCGCTTGAAGGGCTATTTCAGCGGTCTCTATGTCCCTTATCTCACCTATCATTATTACGTTGGGGTCTTGGCGCAGTATCGCCCGCAGCACATAAGGGAATGTCAATCCCACCTTTTCATTTACCTGAACCTGGCTCACCCCGGTCAACTCGTATTCCACAGGGTCTTCAACCGTGATGATGTTTACTTCGTCGGAGCGGATTTCGCTCATGCAGGCATAGAGTGTTGATGTCTTGCCGCTCCCGGTAGGACCTGTTATCAGAATCATACCTTGAGGCTGCCGTATACAGCTCCTCAAGAGGGCTAGATTTTCTTCCTTGAAGCCCAGCTGATCAAGGGAAAGAAATGCCTCCTGCTTGTTCAGGATACGGATGACCGCCTTTTCCCCGAAGAAGGTGGGAAGGGTAGAGACCCTCAGGTCCACGGAATAGTTCTTGGACCTGACCCTGATCCTCCCGTCCTGGGGAAGTCTTCTCTCGGCTATGTTCATCCCGCTGAGGACCTTGATCCTGGATATGATTATGGGCTGGGTCCACTTGGGTAGCCTGATGGTATCCTGCAGCACCCCGTCTATCCGGTTCCTCACGCGGACGAAGTTCTCGTGGGCCTCGATATGGACGTCACTTGCCCCCCGTTTAATGGCGTTCCTGATGATGAGGTCCACCATCTTGACAAAGGGGGAGTCCTGAAGCTCCTCCAGCCTGTACCTCTCCTCTTCTTCTGACTCCTTCTCCTCTGGAAGGAACTCCAGCAATTCGTCAGTGCTGAACTCATCCACCACTTCTGTAAGGCTTGTCTCGGGGTGCCAGTATTTTTGCAGCCGCTCCATTATCTGGCTGGGGGTGGATATGGCAGGCTGGATGCTGAATCCGGTGATGAACTGAAGCTCCTTGATCATGTTGAGGTCAAGGGGATCGGCCATGGAGACATGGAGGGTATTATTGTGTTTGTCAATGGGGACGCACATGAACCTCCTGCAAACACTCTCAGGGAGGAGCTCCATGAGGTCGTCCTGGATGGGGAGGTCTCGAAGGTCCACAAAGGGGATCTTGAGTTGCATGGCCAAGGCAAAGGCCATTTCCTCCTCTGTGATGAGCCCCATCTCTATGAGCAGTTGGCCAAGGCGCTTATCACTGTTTTTTTGGGCGCGGAGGGCCTCTTGAAGTTTGGCCTTGTTCAGCAGCCCGGTCTCGATGAGCAACTCCCCAAGCCTGCGCCTCGAGGCCGTGCGCTTCTTCTCAGAAGTGTCATACAATCTGGTTACCTTGTTCTTTTTACTGCTCATCTCCCACCAGGGTCTCACTGCAATCTTTGTAATCTATCACCCCAAGGGAAGAGTTTCAACCTATAACTCACGCGCCACAGTTGCCCTTCCCCTCCCGCAGGTCTGTTTTCAACCTCTTTTGCTCTCCAGATGTGGTCACAAAACTCCTCTTTCCCTTTGACTTAATATCGATTCCCTGTTAATTTTTCTTTAATTTAAAACCGGTTGGAGTATTTTTCTGTTCGGATGAATGAGTTTTTTAAAAAGACCGATTTTCTCGTAGCCTGCCTTATCAGCGCCGTCCTCGTCTTTTTCACACTCAACCCTGTCTCTCCCCTCGAGACTGTGGAAGGTTTTTTTTATAGCGTCAGGATGCGCCTGGACCTCCCCCGCACCCTGATGGTCCCCAAGGTCGCCATAGTAAATATCGATGAAAAGAGTATCCAGCACCTGGGCACCTGGCCCTGGCCACGGGCCTTACTGGCTGAAATGATTGAGATATTGAAAAATAACGGCGCAAAGGCAGTGGCGTTGGACTTCGTGGTGAGCCAGAGGGAAAGAAACCCGGGCCTGGCTCAGATAAAATCCTTGAAACAGGAAATTGCCTCAGGCTCTTTGCTGGAGCCGGATCAGCAAGATGCCAGAGCAAGGCTACTCCAGCGCCTGGAAGAAATGGAAAAGAATCTGGACAATGACAAGATTCTGGTCAAAAGCGTCAAAAGATGCGGCAATGTGGTCCTCCCAATTGCAGGAAAATTCGGCCTCCAGCCTGCTCAGTTGTTACCCTCCACCGAGCCTTATCTGGCCAAAAACGCCCTTAATGTCGTTGGAATAGACAAAGAGATTCGGAACCGGATTTCTGTGACCAGCCTTACCCTTCCATTTCCAGAGCTTGCCCGCAGCGCCAGGAGCCTAGGCCACATAAATCCCCCACCCGACGAAAGATTGAATGGAAGGGCACACCTACCATTTATAAACTACGGTGGCCATGTGCTGCCTTCAGTGCCCTTGGCCCTTTTTTTCCACACCCTGGGGCACAAGCCCTCACGCCTCATTATTGAGAAAAGCCGAATCAGGCTGGATCAAAATGAGATCCCCTGCTCAGAAGGCATGATATTTTTCAAGTTCAAGGGGGCGAGATTCTCTTTTCCAAATTACTCTTTTGTTGACATCCTCAAGGTGCGAAAGGTTCCGGCGGTCTTTGAGGACAAGATCGTGCTCATCGGCTATTCAGCAGGAGGGGCAGAATCCAGGGTGTGGACCCCGGTGGATCCGGAGATGCCCAAGGCAGAGTTTCTAGCAAATGTATTGGAGAGTATGATAACTCAGCGCTACCTCAGACGTCCCTCCGTGGTGCTCCTCATTGAAATATTTTTGATAATCGGTCTTGTGGTGGGCGGGGCATTTATGATGCCCAGATTGGCCTTTTTCCCCCGCACCCTTGCCACGGGTGGGGCCATGTTATTGGTGTTTCTCGCAAGCATAATCTTTTTCGTGACCTTGAGTATCCACCTCAAGATTGCATATTTGTTGAGCGGACTTTTTTCCATGTTCCTCTATGCCAGCATAAAAGAATTGGTGGTAAGCGAAAAGGTGATGGAAATCACCTCCAAGGAAACCATTGAAACCAACAAGATGCTGGGGCTCAGCTTTCAAAGCCAGGGGCTCCTGGATCTGGCCTTTGAAAAGTTCAGGAAGTGTCCCCTTGATGAGCCCATGAAGGAAATCCTTTACAATTTGGGGCTTGACTTTGAGAGGAAGCGGATGCTCAACAAGGCCATTGCCGTTTATGAATACATCCTCAGGGAGAGCGGCCAGGAGTTTAGAGATATCACCTCGAGGGTGGCCAAGCTCCAAAAACTGGCAGGCGAGCTGCCTTTGGGGATACAGAAACAGAGGAAAGAGGAAAAAATCTTGGTCTCAGAGGACCTGGATGTGAAACCCACGGTGGGCCGATATGAAATCCTGGAAGAGATCGGCCAGGGAGCCATGGGCATGGTCTATAAGGCCAGAGACCCCAAGATCAACAGGATAGTGGCCATAAAGACCATAAGATTTGCAGACGAATTTGATCAACACAAGATTCAGGAAGTGAAAGAGCGCTTTATGAAGGAGGCTGAACTGGCCGGCAAATTGGCGCATCCTTCCATAATTTCCATATACGATGTGGGCGAAGACTTTGATTTGACATACATGGCCATGGAGTTGCTGGAAGGCAAGGACCTTGAGCATTTCTGCCACAAGGACTCGCTTCTGCCAGTAAGAAAGGTCTTGGATATCATCGCAGATGTGGCAGAGGCCCTTGACTATGCCCACCGCCAAGGTGTAATCCATCGCGATATCAAGCCCGCTAACATCATGCTGCTTCAAGACGGCCGGGTGAAGGTGACTGATTTCGGGATAGCCAAGGCCATGTCATCCTCGCAGACCAAGAGCGGTATCATCCTTGGGACCCCTAACTACATGTCACCCGAGCAGATAAACGGCCAACCCATAGACGGGCGTTCAGACATTTTCAGCCTCGGAGTGGTGTTTTTTCAACTCCTCACAGGCAGGCTGCCATTCCGGGGAAGGAGCATTACAGAGCTTTTTGTCCAAATCACCCAAAAACCTCACCCCCCAGTAAGGTCCCTCAACCCCAAAGTCCCAAAACTCTGTGAACAACTGATTGACAAGGCCCTTGCCAAGTCCCCTGAAAAGAGATTCCAGAGCGCCGCAGAATTTGCCAGATACCTCAGGAAGGTCGCCGAAAAGATGGATGAGCTAAGGGCCAAGCGCATGACCTTATAGCACCCAAAATACAGAACAGGAGGCCGTTAGAGAGAAATTCTTGTAGATGCCATGCTGTCCCATTTTCATAACCCAAAAAAAATCCAGAAGCTGGAAATGCGAGGTATCACCAAGATATTTGGTGACACCGTTGCCAACAAAGATATCAATCTCTCCATAAGGTCTGGGGAGATTTTGGGCCTTCTAGGTGAAAACGGCGCCGGCAAGACCACCCTGATGAACATCCTCTACGGGCTTTATCGACCTGACAAGGGCACTATCCTCATTAACGACTCGCCCGTCTCTTTCCGCTCGCCCGCAGATGCCATCTCTCGTGGAATTGGGATGGTGCATCAGCACTTCAAGCTCATCCAGAAACACACTGTATTGGAAAATATTGCCCTTGGCTATAAAGAGGCCCCTTTTTTCTTCCCTAACCGTCATGTAAGGCGCAGACTCCAACACTTTGAGCAGACTTACGCCCTTGAGATCAAACCCGATTCTTATGTCTGGCAACTGTCGGCCGGGGAACAACAAAGGGTGGAAATCCTCAAGGTCTTATTCATGGGGGCAGATTTATTGATATTGGACGAGCCCACCTCTGTGCTGGCCCCCCTAGAGGTGGAGGCGCTGTTCACAATTCTCAAGAGGCTTTCGGCAGAAGGCCACTCCATCATATTTATCAGCCACAAACTCGACGAGGTATTGGCCATCTGCCATCGGGTGGCCGTGTTGAGGCAAGGGAAGGTGGTGGGAGCCGCTCAAACAAAAGACATAGGCAAGCAGACCCTTGCCACCATGATGGTGGGAAAAGAGATCCCCTTTCAACTCACCCCCGATGAAATCAGTCCAGGCCCCGTGGTCCTGAGGGTCCAAAAACTCCACGTGACAGGAGAGAGGGGACAAGCATCTGTTGATGGGGTTAGCTTTGAGGTTTGTGCAGGTGAGGTCTTCGGTATTGCAGGCGTCTCTGGCAACGGACAGCAGGAATTGGTAGAGGCTGTAACAGGGCTTCGAAGGATTG
>JALVMN010000381.1 GCA_027027005.1 Desulfobacterales bacterium
GGGTGGAGGAGCTGGAGGAGGGTTTTAGAAAATGGCAAAGAGTCCGCGTGATCCAAAGGAGATATTTCCGGCCGTAACAGAGGAGCTGAGGTCCATATTTGGCGGGGAGCTTTCCAGCATAGTCTTATATGGGAGTGCTGCCACCTCAGACTACAGGCCCGGTAGATCTGACATAAACTTCATGGTGGTGCTAACAGAGGATGGGATCCAAAATCTGGACCTTGCCTTTGGATTCGTTTCAAAATGGAGAAAAAGGGGAGTTGCGGTCCCCTTGTTTCTCACCGAAAGTTACATTATGGCGTCCCTGGATGTCTTCCCTCTGGAATACCTGAATTTTCAGAGTGCCTATGTTGTGGTGTACGGCCCTGACCCGTTGAGAGAACTCACATTTGATCCCCAGTGGGTCAGACTTCAGTGCGAGCGTGAAATAAAGGGAAAGCTGTTATTACTCCGGGAGGGGTTTCTGGAGAGTGAGGGCAAGGCCTCAATCCTAAAACAGATCATCCGCAATTCCATTGTCTCCTTTGTGGCCATATTTGAAGGGCTCTTGTTCCTCAAAGGCCTCTCATCCCCTAAGGACAAACGGGCCAAGATAAAGGCCGTCACAGAGGCCTATGGTCTGGATTCGGGTCTGTTTGAAAGACTCTTGGATGTAAGAGAGGGGATATACAACCCCGGCAAGGAGGAATTATTAAAAATATTTAAGTCGTATCTTTCACAAGTGAGGTTGTTGGGCCAGAAGGTGGATCAGCTGGTTATTTAATATGAGGGTCAGGAGGTGGGTATGAAGAGGAACCTGTTAATTATACTGGGAATAATTTTTATCCTGGTGGTGGTGCCACTGCTGTGGGTAAAGAGCACATACAATGCACTGGTGCGCATGGATGAGGCGGTAAAGGCCGCCTGGGCCCAGGTGGAAAACCAGCTTCAGCGCCGCTATGACCTCATACCCAACTATGTTGAGACCGTAAAGGCCTATGCTAAACACGAAAAAGAGGTATTCATCAAGGTGACAGAGGCGCGCTCAAAGGTGGCAGGCGCCAAGACCATCCCTGAGAAGATCCAGGCAAACAATGATCTTTCGGCGGCCCTGGCACGCCTCCTGGTGGTGGTGGAACGATATCCGGATCTGAAGGCCAACCGCAACTTCATTCGCCTCCAGGACGAGCTGGCTGGCACGGAAAACCGCATAGCCGTAGAAAGAAGGCGTTTCAATGAGGCCGTGCGTGCATATAATACAAAGCTCCGCTCCTTTCCCACCAACATAATTGCTTCCCTCTTTGGCTTTGAAAAGGCCCAGTTTTTCCAGGTACCAAAGGAGCGCCAGGAAGCCCCCAGGGTGAAGTTCGACTAAGCCTTCCCAAAAGGCCTGGAAACTTGACAAGATAAGCCACTGGGCGCTAAGGTGCTGGGTAGTCTTGCTGGCAGAGGCACCCCATCGATTCTTAGATGTGTGGATATGTTGTTTATTTGTCTGAAATTTGGGTTTAAGTTCAAGTACCGTCTGGCCAGGACCAAATCCCTTGAGCCGCCATAGCTTTACCTAATCCAACCATTCCAAAAATCCGATAACTTAATTGAAGGCCGACCCTCTCATGGAGGAGAGGGGAATACCAAGGTGTGCCTTTCGTGTCCACGGTGAAGGTAGGGGGTTACGTTTCCAAGAAAAAGCGGGGGCAGGTATGAAGAGACCTAAATACATCAGCAAGATCTCGGATATTTCGGAGGCCAGTGGTTCGGAAAAAAGCTCAATGAGAGAGGTGGAAAAGAGGTTCAGGTTTCTCTCAAACAGCTATTATCTTTCGTTGATAGACTGGAATGACCCTGATGACCCCATCAGGCGCCTGATAGTGCCTCACCCTGATGAGCTGGCCGAGTGGGGCGCCATAGATCCTTCCAATGAAGAGAGTTATACCATAATGCCCGGGCTTCAACACAAGTACAAGTCCACTGCCGTGTTGTTGGTGAGCAAGGCCTGTGGGGGAATCTGCCGTTACTGCTTCAGGAAACGCCTCTTCATGGGTGTTCAATCAGACATCCTGCGCGACTTTGACGCTGCATACGATTACATAAAGGAGCACAGGGAAATCAGCAATGTCCTGCTCACTGGTGGAGATGCATTAATGCTTTCCACCAAAAAACTCGATAAGATGATTGAGGCCCTTTTCAAGCTGGATCATGTGGGAATCGTGAGGCTGGGCACAAAGATGCTTTCCTTTGACCCGTTCAGGGTGGTAAACGATCCAGCCTTCGTGGAAATGGTGAGGAAATACAAGGGCAAAGGGAAAAGCATTTATATCGTCACCCATTTCAGCCACACTAAGGAGTTGACCCAGGTGGCCAGGGAAGCGGTGGCGATGTTACAGGATGCAGGAGGAGTGCTGGTCAACCAAACCCCTCTCATCAGAGGAGTAAACGATGACCCTGACACCCTGGCCAAGCTGTTCAGGGAACTCTCGTTCCTCGGGATTCCGCCATACTATGTGTTCCAGTGCAGGCCTGCGGTGGGAAACAATGCTTACGCTGTCCCCATTGAGGAGGGCTACGAGATATTCGAAGCTGCCAAGAGCATGGTCTCAGGCCTTGCCAAGAGGGCCAAGTATGTGATGTCACATTCCACTGGCAAGTTGGAGATGGTGGGTAAAGGAGAAAAATACATGTATTTCAAGTACCACAGGGCAGCAAAGGATGAGGACAGTGGAAAGTTCGTGGTGGCCGAGAGGAACCCGGAGGCCTACTGGTTCAACGATTATAAAACCATTGTGGATGAATTTCCCATAAAATGGGCAGGCTCCAGCGCCACCCAATTCCAGGGGCTGGCGTTATGAAGCCCCAAAAAGCTGGTGAGGGAGCGTGATAGCGCATGTACAATGTAGCCATTGAAGAGACCTATCAGGATGGACAGATAGTGTTCAGGGAAGGCAGCTCAGGGGACTGGGTCTATATAATTCTTTCCGGTTCCATCGAGATATCCAAGATGGTGGGAGGAGAGAAGTATATAATTGAGATCCTCAAACCAGGCGATGTCTTTGGAGAGCTGGGATTCATCGGAGGAATCAAGCGGACGGCCACTGCAAGGGCCATAGGCGAGACTACCCTGGGTATCATTGACCGCGAGTTTTTGGACGAGGAATTCAACAAGCTCTCGGGCCAGTTCAGGGCCATCCTGGTGGCCATTACCCACAGGTTCAAGAAGATGCTGGAGAGGGCCTGTGAATACTCGGTGCGCTCAGAGGCCCGCATCCCAAAGGCCCTGTCCCTGGTCTTCAAGGATCGCGATTCCTTTGTGAAGGCCTATACGGGCAACATAAGCGTGGGGGGGCTTTTTATAAAAACCGAAAACCCGCTCAGGCCGGGGAGGCAGTTTATGCTCAAGCTCCAGCTACCAGGAGTTTCCAATCCTTTGCAAATCAAGTGCGAGGTGGTCTGGTCCAGGAAGAGGGAGGAGGGGAGCCCTGGAAAACCCGCTGGAATGGGTGTGAAGTTCATCGAAATCGCTGAAAAAGACTACAAACTAATCAAGAACTATATTGCCGGCCTCCCTGTCAATGACTGATCACCTCCTGCTGAGAGACTATTGCCTCAAAGACCAGGTCCACCGCCTTTTGCACTCCCCATGTGGGCACTATGGAAGAACCCTTGGCAGGCCCCACTAGCCAATAATCTCCTCTATTTACCACCTGTATCCAGAAGTCTTGGGTGAAGGCCCCTTCGGCCACAAAGGCCCTTATCATGGCCTTTTTTCTCACCGGATCATAGATGGTCTCCTTGAACTCCACCACCACAGCTCCGTCCTTATGGCCTCGAAGTATTAATTTTTCTGGGAAAAAATCGGCTACCCTGTGCGTCTTCAATGCGATCTCCTTTTTTTCCTCTATGTCCAAGTGTTCAACCTTGTGGAAGGTGAGCTGAAAGAATTCCTTTTGCCCCAACCGGCTCCATTTTTTTTCATATTTGGTGCCAAAGGAAGGCCCTATGGTCTCCAGCTCCAAGGCCAAGCCTGTGCCTTGAGCTTGCTCCATTACCCATTCGCAGAAGGGGCCATGATCTGTTACCAGCATGATCTCGCCTCCTGTCTCCAGCCTGCTGTTTAAAAGCCGCAGGAAATCCCTGGAAAAGAGCCTGTGTTTTTGGTGCCTTTTTTTCGGCCACGGGCATGGGAAGAGGCTGTAGATCCTTTGGATACTCTCCTGTCCAAAAAGCCACTCAAAGGCCACACGGGCATCTGACTGAATAAGCCTTACATTTGAGATGGCCTCCTTTGAAATGGCCCTCAGGGCCTTTCTGATGGAGATCCATCCCACCTCGATTCCCACAAAATTGTGCAAGAAATTTTCTTTTGCCCGGCTTACCAGATAATCACCACGGCCGAAGCCGATTTCAACCTCAATGGGGCGGTGGCTCCCGAATACCTGATCCCAATCAATGGGCTTGGGTAAACGCAGCCATGGTAAAAGGGGGTCTAAGGATATATACTTTGGCTCCATGCTTGCCGATTCAATTCCTATGGGGACAGAGGCTATAGCCTACTATAGCACTGTTTGGTATTTTTCCAAAGATAGGTGCAGGAAGCGTGCAGCCCCCCGATGGGGCGGCAATAGCAGAGAAAACTGTCTTAAAGTGTTTGACCATAAAGGCCGTTTTCTACTATGTTGCAACTATAAACCAAAGGGGGGAGTCAGATGGAAGAGAGTGGAAAACCCTATAAAAAAGAGTTCCGGCCCATCACCATCAAGACCTCTGAGGGCTCCACCATTCAAGGCAAGGTGAATCTCGGGGTAAAGGAGAGGGTGTCTGAGCTGTTCACCAAGTCTGATCAGGCCTTCATCGTGCTGGTGGATGCAACAACAAAGGAGGGGACAGGCAAGGTATTGTTCGTGAACAAGAACCACATCGTGTGGGTGGAGCCGGAGGACTGAATAGCCTATTCATTACAGAAGACACGAGAAAGGAGAATCGAGGTTCATGGCATCCAAGAGCAAGACGGTTCGGCTTGAGCAAAAGGCCTATTGGGAGGGCAAGCTGGAGCAGCGCTTGAATGAACTGGCCCAAAAAGGCCTGGATCCGCAAAAGGCTTCCAGGGACCCTCAAGTGAGGCGATTGAGGGCAAAGTTGAGGGAAACCGAGGCCAGGATCCAGGTCATAGAGGCCCTTGAGCGCAAGAACCAAGAGATGGCCCGCAAAAAGGAGGAAAAGGCAAAGAAACCAAAGGAGCCCAAGACAAAGAAGAAAAAGGCCGAAGAAGAGAAAAAGGAGCTGAGCAAACGCCAGCAAAAGAAGCAGAAGAAGAAGCAACAAAAGGCCAAGGGTTGATGATTTCAAGAAAATGGACAGGGACCAACTTATAGCAATCATCAAAGGGCGCCTGGGGCTGAGTGATGAGGAATTTGATCGCATCCAATCTCAGCCCAAATACCAAAGGCTCTTTGACCATGCCTTGGAGGCTAGCAACTACCGCCTGGTGGCAGAGGTGGTGGACTCCATAGGCTGCCATTCCGGCCACCACGTGGGCCAGAAGATATGGTTTGATTCCACTGGAAATCTCCTTACAAAAGAGGCCCCATCCAGGGTTTGTGCCTTCCTCATGCCGAATCTCACGGTGCTTATCAATGCATTTTTCGAGAACCTTATGAATGGTCGGGACCCCAATGAAGTTATCTTTAACAGGACGGGCTGCTTTGACGTGGGGGTTGCCTGCGGGGGATGGGGCCGTGTGGTGGTGGAGATGAAGGCCGTAAAGGTCCAAAAGGATTGACTTGACCAAATAAGCGACTAATTTTTGATGAAGATCGGCCTTTGCCCTTGGAACAATACTTGGTTTGCCAGGTGGAGTTTAGAATATGGATTGCTCGGTAGATACAGAAGGCATGCACTATGAGGGGACCATTATCAGGCCCCCCAGCGAGGCCTACAGCATTTTGTTGCAGGTCACAGTGGGGTGTTCCCACAACAAGTGCACTTTCTGTGGAACATATAAGGACAAAAGATTCAGGATCAAGGATGACGAGACCATCCTGAGCGACATCCTGTTTGCCTCAAAATACATGAGGGCCCAGGACAGGGTCTTTCTCATGGACGGAGATGCCTTGATTATTCCCCAAAAGCGGCTTTTGTGGATCCTGGAGCAGATAGAGGAGCACCTGCCGTGGGTGAGGCGGGTGGGTGCCTATGCCAATGCCAAGGGCATAAGGATGAAGACCCTCGAGGAGCTGAAGGAGCTCAAGCGCCACGGCCTCGGGATCCTCTACCTGGGAGTGGAGACAGGGGATGACCGGCTCCTAAAAAAGATCAGAAAGGGCACCTCTGCCCGCAACCTCATAGAGATGGGGCGCAAGGTGAGGGAGGCCGGCATAAAGCTTTCGGTTACGGTCCTCCTAGGGATCGGGGGCAAGGAACTCTCACTGGAGCACGCCAGGGCCACCGGAGAGCTGTTGAGCGAGATGGACCCCAATTATGTGGGAGCCCTCACCTTGATGCTGATTCCAGGGACTCCCCTCTACCGAGATTATGTGGAGGGGCGCTTTGAGCTCCCGTCAGAGAGGGAGTTACTCCTTGAGCTGAGAGAGATGCTCGCCCATACCAACCTGAGCCAGGGGCTGTTCATGTCCAACCATGCCTCCAATTACCTCCCCATAAAGGCCAGGCTCCCCAGAGGGAAGCAGGAGGCCTTGGACCTGATTGATGCGGCTCTACGAGGTGAGGTGGGCCTCAGGCCCGAGTGGATGAGGGCCCTTTAAGGGCACTTGATAGAATTTGATGGATATCTTCCGGGATGTGGGTTGCCTTGAAAGCGGCAGGGTCTGAGACATCCAGGCATATTCGCCTCTCAAAGCCATCTACCATCAGTTCATGCTCAGGCATCCTGTAGATCCTGTGGGCCAAGGTCAGGGACTTTGCTCTGAGTTCCTCCACTGTGGTGATGAGACACACCTTGTCAAAATACCTGCCTGGAGAGAGGTACCTGCATCCAGTCTCAACCAACCCAAATTGGATATTTCTGCCTTTCCACAAGGTTCCCAGGTTGATCCCCAATGAATCAAAAAAGGCGTGAGCAGCCTCATCCATCCATTCATAGTACCTGGGATAAAAGACTATACCCAGGGCATCCAGTTCGCCCCATGTAATGCTCTTCTCCAGGGTGTGTTGCATTGGATCAGTCAAAGATGGCCCCTACGAATTCTTCTGGATCAAATGGTCTCAGATCCTCCACCTTCTCGCCAATTCCAATGAAGTGGACGGGGAGGTTCATCTGATGACATATGCCAACCACTATACCGCCCTTTGCGGTTCCGTCCAACTTGGTAAGTATCAGGCCTGTAACGCCGAGGGCCTCGTGGAACATCTTGGCTTGGCTTATGGCGTTTTGGCCAGTAGTGGCATCCAGCACCAGCCAGACCTCGTGGGGGGCGCCGGGCAGCTTCTTGCCAATCACGCGCTTTACCTTCTGCAATTCCTCCATCAGGTTTTTCTTGGTATGAAGTCTCCCAGCCGTGTCTATGAGCACCACGTCCAGGCCACGGGCAACTGCTGCTGCGATGCCGTCAAATGCCACGGCAGAAGGGTCTGCCCCTGATTTTTGCTTCACCACATCGGCCCCCACCCTCTGGCCCCATATCTCCAATTGTTCTATGGCCGCGGCCCTGAATGTATCAGATGCCACCAACATTACCTTTTTGCCCTGCTTTATGAGCTGGTGGGCCACTTTGCCTATGGTGGTGGTCTTTCCCACACCATTGACTCCCACCACCATGATCACCAGGGGAGGTTTTTCAGGCCATCTGATGGAGGCAGGGCCAGGGGATTGGAGAAACCCCAGGATCTCACGGCGCAATACCGTCTTCAGCTTGGCCGGATCGCTCAGCTCCTTCCTGGCCACCTTTTCCTGGACCATGTCTATGAGTTCCTGGGTGGTCTCAACACCTAGGTCAGACGTAAACAGTATCTCTTCCAGCTCCTCCATCACCTCGGGCGTTATCTCCTTCTTGCCCAAGATAAGGCGGTCCAGCCTACCGGTGATGGAGGAGCGGGTCTTTGAGAGGCCCTCTTTTAGACGCCGAAAGAGGCCCTTTTTCTCCTCAGGAGGGGACTCTTTGGGTCTTTGTTCATCTTCTTGTTGTTTGCCCTTGCTCTTGAAAAAACCGATCATGCTATCTTAATTGCCTCGTTCTTCCTGGAGTCTTCTGGCCTCTTCCATGTCCACTGAGACGATCTTGGATATGCCTGCCTCCTCCATGGTGACCCCATACAGGCGGTCAGCTATCTCCATGGTGCGGCGGTTGTGTGTGACCATGATGATCTGGGAAGATTTCTTTATCTCCTGGAGCAGGTTGTTGAACCGCTCTATGTTCGCCTCATCCAGGGGTGCGTCGACCTCGTCCAAAAGACAGAATGGACTTGGCTTTATCATGTATATGGAAAATAGGAGGGCCATTGCCACCAGGGCCTTCTCACCACCTGAAAGGAGCCCCATGTGGCTGAGCTTCTTTCCAGGGGGTTGTACCTCCACGAGCACGCCGCTGTCCAACGGGGCGTCCTCCTTGGTTAGCCTCAACCCGGCAGTGCCTCCGTTAAAGAGGATGGGGAATATCTCTTTTAGCTTTTTGTCAACCTCTTGAAAGGTATGACGGAATTTTTCCAATGAGGTCCGATTTATCTTACGTATTGCCTTCTGGAGGGCCTCAATGGAGTCAAGCAGGTCCTTTCGCTGCTTTTCCATGAATTCAAGCCGCTCGTTCAGGGCCTCATGCTCCTTGATGGCCGTGAGGTTTACCTCACCGAGCCTGTCCCTGGCCTCCTTTTTGATCCTAAGTTCCTCTTTGATGGCAGAGGCTGAAAAGTCCTCCTTGATGTAAGAGTTGAAGATCTCCTTGAGATCCAAGTTGAATTTCTCCCTTACGGTCTCCACAAATCCTGATATCCTCAACTCTATCTCGGACTGTTCCATACGGGCAGAGGCTATCTTGTCCTTGAGCTCATCCAGTTGACGGCGGAGCTTTTCCATCTCCTCCTCTTGCTCGCGCATTCGTGAGAGCAATTCCTGTCTCTCCCTCTCAGCCTTTTGGACCATTTGCTCCCTTAGTTGCATTTTTTCGTAGAGGTCTTCCAGGGCCTCTTTGATCCTTTCCTGCTCTTGAGCCCTTTGCTGGGCCTTTTGATTGCCGTTGGCGAGCTCCTGGTCTATGCGCCGGATCCTTTCTTCAGAATCCAGCAAGAAATTGGCAAGCCTTTCCCTTTCCCTGAGAAGCCCTCGCTTTTCCTCTTGGAGGAGCCGCAGTTGAGCCCTTGCTCGAGTTGCAGCCTCCTTTGCCTCTTCATACTCCTTCTGGCATTCCTTGTATTCCCGCTCCTTTTCCTGAAAAAATGCCTCCCTTTGTTGACGCCGCTCAACTGCCCCCTTCAGTGTCTCCTTGATCTCAAGGAGCCTCTTTTGGTGGGCCTCGTGGTCTTTGGACTTTTTTTCCAGGTCCTCCCTGATGCGAGATGAGAGGATTTCCAGTTGGTCCATTTGTTGGCTGATACGAAAAATGGCATTTTCAATGCTGTTTAGCTCTTGTTGTGAGTTCCACCTCTCATCTAATAAGGCTTCCAGCCGCTCTTTTAGGCCCTTGATTTCAGCATCGATTTTCTCCAGGGACTGATGGGTGGTGTTCACTGCTTGTTCAAGCTTTTTTACTTGCTCCTTTAGGGCCTGGATTTCCCGCCGCCTCTGGAGTAAGCCCCCCGAGTCTCTGGTGAGCCGGCCCCCACTTATGATTCCTCTTTCATCCACCACGTCGCCCTCAAGGGTGACGAGGCACTGGTTTCGGCCGTTTTCTTTCCAACAAGAAAGGGCCTGGTCCAAGTTGTCCACCACCACTGTGTCGCCAAGGAGTGCGTCAACCAATGGCTTGAAAGATTGGGGGACCGAGACAATCTCCCTGAGCCTGATGCCAGGGCTGTCATGACTGTTTGTTGACAAGGCCGAGTGCCCCCCCCTGTTTCCGTTTCCGTTCAACTCCTGGATGGGCACAAAGCTGCTCCTCCCCCTGGCCTTGGTCTTGAGGTAGTTCACGGCAAGCTTTCCGTCCTCGTGGGTCTGGACGATTATGTATTGGAGTTTGTCAGACAAGACGGCTTCTACGGCCTGCTCGTAACGGGGATCAACAGAGATGATGTCGGCCACAAGCCCCAGGATGCGGCCCCTTTGTCGGAGCTCGAGATCTTTGGCCTTCATGATGCTCCTGACACCCAACTTGTAGCCTTCAAAGTTCTCTGCCAGGGTTTCCAGGCTCCCTAGTTTGGACTTTGCCGTGTTTAGTTGTCCCTCTTGCTCTCTGAGTGATTCAGAAGCTCTATGACGCTCTTCCTCCAGTTCTTGTAATTCGGCCTTTAATACTTCAATCTCCTCATCCAGATCCCTTACCCTTTGGGCTTGGGCCTCACGTTGCCGCGCTTTTTGTTCAGATGCCCTGAGAAGGCGGCCCATTTGCTCTTCTGCCTTGGTAAGTTCCTGCTCAAGCCTAGTGCGGGCATCAGAGACCTGGTTAAATAATCTTTCCAGGTACTTGGATTCGTGTTTGAGATCGGTTTCCTTGTTGATCCCCAGGCCCAAGATCTCCCTTGCCTGTTCGTACTCCTGCTGGACCCGCTGGAGCGCCTCTTTCCGTGCCCGGGCCCTTTTGTCCAGCAATGAAATCTCAGTCTGCAGTTGGTCCATAGATGTTTCGAGTTTTTGGATGGCGGTTTCAAGCTCCTCAGACTCCTTCCCAAGGGTCGACATCCTGGACTTGACCCGCTCACGCTCCTGGATGAGCCTGGTTTCCACCTCCTTCTGTATTTGGTGCTCTTTTTCAAGGGCCTCCAGGGCTGCCTGGGCCTTGTTGACCCGCTCCTTTGCGGCAATGTAGTCGTCTTTCAGGCGCGCAAGGGCCCTGTGGTGCTCTTCCATCTCCAGCCGCCTGGCCTCTATCCTGTTTTGGCGCTCCGAAAGGCTTGCAGCAAGGGCCACTTCCTGCTCCACCAGGGCACGGGCTGCCTCTTCCCTTTGACCAGCCTCTAGTGATAGCTCCCTGAACAGATTCGCATAAAGTGTCAGCTCCAGGTCCTTCATTTCCTCGGTCAGGCGATGGTAGCGCCTTGCCTTGGAGGCCTGCCGCTTTAGCGAGCGCATCTGCCGCTGGACCTCACCCATGATGTCTTCCAAGCGTTGGAGATTGGCCTGGGTGAGTGAGATCTTTTTCTGGGAGGCCTCCACCTTTTTCCTGTACTTGGTTATGCCAGCGGCCTCTTCGATCATCACCCTCGTCTCTTCAGGCTTTTGCTCCAGGATAACGCCAATTCTGCCCTGGCCTATCACTGAATAGGCCTTGTTTCCAAGGCCGGTGTCCATGAAGAGTTCCTGGATGTCCTTGAGCCTGCACGGAAGGTTGTTAAGTAGATACTCGCTCTCCCCAGAGCGATAAAGGCGTCTGGTTACAGAGATCTCGGTCATCTGGCCCAGGTCATGGGGAAGCCCCTCCACACCCCCTTCCAGGACAAGGGTGACTTCGGCCATGCCCAGGGGCTTGTAATTGCCCGCGCCGTTGAAGATAACATCTTCCATCTGTCGGCCCCGGAGCTGCTTTGCGCTCTGCTCGCCCATGCACCATCGGATGGCATCCACTATGTTGCTCTTGCCGCAACCGTTGGGCCCCACGATGGCACTTATCCCTCCTGGAAAGGAGATTTCCACCCTGTCCATAAAGGATTTAAAGCCGATTATAGATAACCTCTTTATCTTCATGTGACCCTTTATTAACACCAGGGCTCTTGAGCTGGGTGCAAAAACGGTAGATTGATTATTTCTATCAGAACCAGGGACTAATGTAAAGTTTAAATACTATATGATGTGTTTTACGTTTCCATCCTCATCAATATGTAGTAGTGTATCCATTGCTGGTGAAAGATGTTGACATGGATTTTATAAAATTCCTAGTATTTACACAAAAATATACAAAATTATCCCCTTATGGGCTTATTTTTTTGTGGTCATGGAGTGTAAGGTGAGACCTTTGATTCTGACGCTCGGCTGGATCTTGGTGCTGGTCCCATTTGTTGCCGATGCCTCAAAGTCCAATGAAAAAACCTATTCCATCACGTTGACCAAAACGGCTGGTGCAGACCACGATGTATATAGGGTCGGGAATCGAAAGGTCCTGGCAGATGTCCATGAGGTAAAGAAGGGCGAATACCTGTGGAAGATCATGCGAGACAAGGGGCTCCTCAAGCGGGCCGATTTCCCTGCCCTTTTCAAGGCGCTCAAGGAGCTGAATAAGTCCTTCAAAAATCTGGACCTCATACACCCTGGCGACAAGATCCTCATACCGCTCAAGATCACCCCTGTGGAAGGAGTGGCTCCCACCAAGGTGGCAAAGGTCGTGGAGACCAAGGTGACCCCTGCTCAACTGAAAGACCTCAAGCTTGATCACTATACAGTGGCCCCTGGAGACAACATTGTAAAGGTGGTCACAAGCAGATACGATATCCCGGCAAGCCAGCTCTACGGCCAGTACATGGACATGGTCAAAAAGCTCAATCCTCACATAAGGGATATCAACAGGATCTATCCCGGCCAGGTCATCAAGCTCCCCATCTTTTCGCCCAAGGTGGTGCGCAAACCCATAGAGCGTCCTCCACCAAAGGAGCCCACCACTAAGGCCCCACGACGGACCACTGGGCTCAACCCCCATGCCCAGGAGCTTCGGGCCATCTTTGAGGCAATTGGAGAGGAATGGGTCCAGAGTGGCGAGCACTTCATACCGCTTCGCTCAGGGGGGCAGATTGACCTAAAGGCCACATCCTTTCCCCTGATCAACCTCACCAACGGTGCAAGGATCATAGTGGATTTGGGTAACAAGCTCCCCCCAAGAATGGCCAGCCTCATTGAAAACACCTGGGGGAGTTACAGGGTGGTCCATTTACTCCCCTCAGATGATCTCCCCACTGCCCTTGAAAAGATCCTGAGCCGTTGCGGTTATGTAAAGGTCCTTCGGAGGGGAGAATCAGTGGTGATGGAGCGCGGTGTCAGGCTTCAGCTAAAGGGGGATTGGATAGTGGAGCGGGGTGCCGCACCTTCTGGTAACGGCTGGTCCACGGCCGTCATAAATATCATCTCTGACGACTCGGAGAGGACGGTCCCATCTCTGGTGAGGTATTTGCAAGGATTAGGTGTCCAGGTAGTAGATTTTCCTCTGCTCTCTCCAGCGAAAAAATCCACAGGCCACGAGAAGGCCTTCCTTTCCATAAGTGACCTCAAAACCCTTTCAAGGGTATTGGTGGACATGGCCGGGATCAAGTATTCCACCGGCGTAGAGATCCCCGTATATGGGAAAAAGGAGGCCGATTTTAATCTGATTATAATGGCTGACATCTTTTTCAGTCATCAAGGCAAAGACTGCATCATCGATCTTGGCAGCCTGGACAAGACGTTGATATCCTTTTTGGAGAAGCACCGCTTCAAGGTTTTAAGCCTCTCTGGGAAGAAAGGCCCCCTTGAGAGGATAGAAGAGATCTTGGGTTTTTTGGGGTATCCTTTTGAAAGGGGTTTTCACCCCTTCTGGGGCTCCACCAGGGACCCTTCCCGTAACATAAAGATAGAGATCCCCGGGGTGATCTTTGCTGATGTAAGCGCACAAAAGGTGTTGGCCACGACCGTCCCTATCACACCTGAGCTGGCAAGCTTCCTCTGGTCCCACGGCTTCAAAGCCCTTTCCCTTGCCATCAGGTAATGGTTTGTACTTCTATGAGGGTTGAGTTGAGAGGGTCAGCCCTTGACATTTGACATCTTTCCAAGTAGTTCCTTAACGGCCTTGCCAAGCGCCTTGTCTTTGCTCGATTTTTCGAGGAATCTGGCTTCAACCTTGCTGACCGCTGAATAAGTAAGCCCACCCACAAGTTCACCAATTTCTCTGTTGGTCATAGCGGTTTTCCTCTTGAGCAGGTGGACCAGCAACCCCCTCCGCTCCCCCTTATTCCTTATTAGTTCCTCCAGCTCCATACCGAAGTGCTCACACACCAACTCCAGGATTTCCTGAGGCCCGTATCGCCCCCGGAGCGCCCTCCTGTGGGAAATCTCCTCACGTGTCAACACCTCACCTTTCAGCCTCTCTAAAGTCTGCCGTATGAAGGACTCTGCACCGAGGATGCATCCCCCGTAGACTTTATCCAAGGGATTACCCATCTCCTGTCCTATCCCTCTCTCCACAAAGGATCTATATTGGTCCCGTGCCAGTCTCCGATTCCTTGAAACCATTGCCCAGATGAGTTCACGACTGACCAACTCTTCATCCTTGCCCGAGACGTAAGAACCATAGCTGCTGTATCCATATGCCTCTGGTCGATCCACAATTCCCGCCCTCACCGGATTGAGGTGGATATAACGGCTCAACTCAAGAAGGTAGGTATCCACGTCAATGAGAATCGCCTTGTACCGGCCCTGAAACAGATGGCCTACCCTTTTCCTCTTGCGATTGAGGAAATTGGTGTAGGACCCGTTGATGAACTGCATCACTTTACTGAGGTTGGCGTCCGGGGTCTCCACGATGAGATGATAGTGGTTAGGCATGAAGGCGTAGCAATGGAAGCGGCAGCCGTACTTCTCTTTTGCTTGGTGGAGGTAGTCCTTGAATTGATCGTAGTCGGTCTTTGCGTAAAAGATTCTCTTACGTTCGTTTCCCCTGCTGGTTACGTGATAGAAAGCGCCCTTGTATTCAATTCGAAGGGGTCTGGCCATGGGGAGTCCTCCCAAATGAGAAGGCATCTACATTACAAAACGTCAAATGTCAAGGGCCGACCCCAGCTCACACCCCACTTGTGTCTCGGATTTGATGCGAGAAATTTTATGTCTTTCTTTACAGCTTTGTATCTTTTTTCAAGACCTTTATCAGCCTTGAGCTTGGCCAGTTGACTTCTCGCTTCTTGAGTAAGAAATATCTCAAACAAGTTTTGATCCTAAATTTCGTCAAGATTGAGCTTGGTTATCCTTCCTTCTGATGCCTCTTTCAGGCCTCTCTGAACACTTTCAAGGGCTTGCTTGTTCTCAAAAAGCCATATCTCATGTGCAGGAATTTCAACCATTGGCTGCAATAACAATTCCCCCCGTGCATTCTTAAATATGCGAACCCTCTTGCACCCCTTAAAGATTCCGCCGAGAGTTAGCCTATTTCGGTCATCCAATGTTCTTGTCCCTATCTCGTCAAAACTGTCGTTCACACTAACACTGTCGGGCATATCAATCACCTCCCAATCATCAGTATAGGGGAATTCCCAGAATGGGAAATTTTCACTGTCTGAATTGTTTGAAGGTAGGAGGTGCTTACCCCGCTAGTGGGGTAAGCTCTTGACATTTGACATTTTGTAATGTAAATGCCCTCCCGTTTGGGTGGACTTTCCATGGCTCGACCCCTTCGCATTGAGCACCGCGGCACATCAAAAGGACCTTAAGCAACCGCGGAGGAAGATGTCAAATGTCAAGGGCCGACCCCAGCTCACTAATGCGGCCGCGGCGCAAAATCCCAATGCTCCCAAGCAAACCTCTAAAATCTCCTTAGGGGTTGCAGGTGGCAATGGCGGCTTGATACCTTCTAGTACGTTGACTCTTACCATACCTATATCCTCCTGATTTTGGAACCAATATAGAGCAATAAGAAATAACCTTCCTAAGAGAATTCAACAATCATCTAACACCTCATCCTTTTTGCACTCCTTCACCAGACTTACAAGACTAGCCATATACCTCTTTTGGTGGCCATGGGAAGGAAAAGGTAATGTGTACTTGTCGATATTAAACAAAGCGGCCTTCTCGCCGAGAGCTTTTTTCACGTAGGGCTTTATGCCTTTCATTACCACAACAATCTTCTTTGGTTCTAGTTCCTCTATAATACGTGAGAGATTCTTAACCCCCTGGTTTCTCCTTTTATTGCGCTCATATTTGTCCAGATTATTGATAGGGTCATCGCATAAGTCCACAAGATAGCATCCCTTTTCTTTGAACACCCTCAGGAAATCTGACATGCTATCGAATTTACCACACACTCTTTCAAGGGCCTCTCTTGTATATCGGGCAAGATTTGAGTTTCCGCAATAGAAAAAAGTCCCGTTTGCGGGTGGAGACTCACCGACAAAGAGCACCACTACTTTGCTTGGCTTCCATCTTTTTCTTTTTGACTGGATTCCCTTGCAAGCCACAAATTTCCCTCTCAAATTTCGAACTTTCCAATCACAAAACTAAATCTGATTGACTCAGGTGAGTATCTACTAATTGGAGAATCTCCACTTATGAGAGTACTATGTAACTCCTTTCTTAGAATTCCCAAATTTACTTTACCGAATTGTCACATTTCAAAGTCCCCTACAAATCGATCTTGGGCGAAATTTGCCCTTTTTTCTGCTTGGTAAAAAACCAGGCTTGATATTTAGCCCAGAATGAATAAACTTCACCATATCAATGGATTTTGTGGAAGAGCCCTTTTACTACTTCACGTTTTCAGATGCAGTCTTTATCCTATTGAAGATACTTTTCACCATGCGTTCCTGATGTCCCCATCCAATCAGTTGCATTTTAGCCCCTGCATCAAAGATCATAATTGTTTGTCTCTCTCCTTTTGGAATAAGCTGTATACTGATATCATCACCCCAACTCCAAAAAGTAGCGTGCTTCCTTGCTGAAATGAAATAATCATTTTTATTGATCATATTCAGTGTTATTCTCTCGGTCGGGAGTATCTCTAATGTCTTTTCCCACACCACATCAATGGGAGCGTTAATTATATTCTCGGCATCGCTCCTTAATGCAGTTGAATAATGTGAACAACCTATACTGAGAGCTGTGACTATAAAAAAGGCAATTTTTATAATGCACTTCATTTACCTCTATCCTTTCTTCAGTCTTGTCAAAAAATGGGAGGGTTAAGCACGCCATACTCAATATTCTTCCGCCTCATATGGCAGTGGCAATAAAGTGCGAGACTTATCAACCGACTCGAAGAAATTTTTCATTATACCGAGCCCTACCTATGCATAGCAGGACCATGGCAATTGCCGCAGCTATTAGCATGAAAATCATGCTATGACAACCACCTCCTTTCCTGGCCTGATTTTAGTTCGTTCAGTTCAAGAAGCACAATCTCCTTGAAAAATTACTGTAACGCCTCTTTCAGTTCCATAGCCCTACCCTTCTCTTTCCTACTCGGCTGGCTTTTCCTTCTCGAAGATCTCCCAGAGGTTTATGTCCATACCCAGGGTCTCTATCCTGATCGTCTCGTCCCAGTTGACAATCTCAGGTGCGCCGTACCTGCCTGACTGCCTGTCTGCCGGCCAGGCAGGCGCACGGCAGGCAGGCTTACCTTCCTCAAGACGGTACCGCCGCTCCACGTACTCCCTCTCCGGGAACACCAGGATGTATTCGGCCACGCCGAATCTCTCATAGACCGCCTTCTTTTCCCTGCGGTCCTTGACCTCTGTTGTAAGGGAAACCACCTCTATCACGAGATCAGGGGCACCGTTGATGGCCTGCTCATATTTCTACCCCTCCAATTGCCAATATCGTCCATTTTGCCGCAACTGTCAACTTTAAGGAAAAAATGAGGCCCTGTTAGTGTTAGTGGGGTCAGCTCTTGACATTTGACATTTTGTAATGTAAATGCCCTCCCGTTTGGGTGGACTCTCCATGGCTCGACCCCTTCGCATTGAGCACCGTGGCACATCAAAAGGACCTTAAGCAACCGCGGGGGAAGATGTCAAATGTCAAGGGCTGACCCCAGCTCCCTTAGAAAAATGATACAGTGGGCCAGGCAGATATTGTCTGCACATGCAGGCACAAGCCCATTGTCAACCCTATGGAAACACAAGTTACACTTCTGGGCAATACCCCTTTCTTGATCAAGTGAAATAGCGTCATACGGGCACTCATCAGCGCACAGTCCACATCCTGTGCATTTTTCCTGATCCAGGATAACGATCCCATCCGCCCTCTTTTCAATTGCATCTTCCGGACATACCTCCACACAAGGGGGATCATCGCAATGCTGACATACATGAACACGAAAGAGAAATTCAAGTTTGCCATCCACTTCCCGTGGACCATCCTCAACCACCTTGATGAGTCGGATCCCCACGGGGAGGTCTAGTTCCTGCTTGCAGGCCACCTCGCAGGTCCTGCATCCCCAGCATGCCTTTTCATTGATCACAAGCTTATACTGATTCATGCAAGCCTCCCACTGCTCCTTCGCTACTCCTTTCTCCCGGATCTTCTAACTTCTGACTCCTAACTCCTATCTCCTTGCTCCTTTTCTCCGGATAAATTTTGCAAAGCAGGCACCGCACATGGGTTGCGCCCATTGCAGGATCACAGTTTTCATACTCATTGCTTGTGAGGATATTGATATTTGACTCATCCCATCCGTGGCCAGGATCTTTCTTTTCCGGAAACCACCATCCATGTTCTGCGGATACCACCTTAGGGTCCATGCCTGAAAAGAGCTTTGCCCGCTGCCTCACTTTCCCCCTTGGTGTTTCAATAATTACCCAATCACCCTCATTGATTCCCTCTTTCATGGCAGTATCAGGGTGAATTTCCACCACGGGATGTGGGTGAAGCTCCCTCATCCATGGGAGTTGGCGATTCTCTGTATGGAAAAAGCCAGGCAGACGTCTCCCGGTTATTAGTATGTAGGGGTATTTCTCATGAAGCTCGGGTGTGCTGTATGGGCTCTCAGGTGGCTCGCGGTACTGGGGTAGCGGATCATAGCCCCATTTGTCCAGTAACGTGGAGTAAAGCTCAACCTTTCCTGTTGGAGTTGAAAAGGCCTTTTCCCTGTACTTTTCGTATTCCACTTCGCCTCTCAAATAGTCCATTTCCTTGAACTGCTTCCAAGTGAGGCCCTCCGGCTCCAGTATCCAATCGAGGGCCTGCTCAAAGTGCTCCCACCAGTACTTGCCCTGCCCCACCCGGTGGGCGAGATCGTTGAGCATTTCATGATCTGATCGGCACTCGCCGATTTGGATCACCTTTCTTCTGGGCAGTAGGTAGCCATGGCGTTTCCAAAAATCTCCCACATAGTCCATTTCAAGCCATGTGGCAGCGGGAAGCACGATATCGGCCAGCTCTGCTGTTGGTGTAATAAAAAAATCTGCCACTGCCATGAATTCCACTGCCTCAAGGGCCTTGCGCACGTGCCGTGCATTGGCCCTGGTAAGAAGGGGATTAGAGCTAATGAAAAAAAGCATCTTCACTGGGTAGGGCTTTTCCTCCAATATGGCATCCCACACGCACCTTGGATTAATGATGGCAAAGTTTCCCGCCAGCCGGAAGCGATCACCTCCAAGCCGTTTTGCAGCCTGCTTCTTTGGGAGCATGTTGTGGGCCCCGAACTGACTCACAGTCCTTATCTTTGGCGGTTTGAACAGTACCTGCCCACCGCGTCTATCAAGATTCCCTGTGATTGCCATAAGGGCGATGAGAGCCCTGTCGTTATCGGCGCAGTTTACCTGCTGCTCGATGGCCACTCCCCACTGTATTCCTGCTGGCTTTGTAGTGGCATAGAGGCGGGCTGCCTGGGCTATCTTTTCCTTGGGTACCCATGTGATCTGCTCCACCCGCTCAAGGGGATATTCGCCCGCCCGTTTTACGAACTCATCCCATCCATGTACCCAGTTTTGCACAAATTCTTCATCATATAGCCCTTCCTGGATGATCACATTGGCCATACCAAGGGCAAGGGCTGTATCGGTCCCTGGTCGCAATTGTAGCCAGATATCGGCCCGGGCTGCTATACGGGTCAGCCTGGGGTCCACAACAATGAGCTTAGCCCCCTTGTCCACAGCCACAGAGAAAGGCTCGCCTTTGTATTCATCAGGGTTGCTGATCACGATGTTGTTTCCCCAAACCATTATGCAGCGCGGGTAGTTCTCATAGTCTACTACCGGGTTTGAACCACAGGTGATGATGCCTGTTGCCACCCTCGGGCCATAGCAGAAATGCCCCGCTGTCAACACGTTGGGCGTGCCCAACAGATTGGCGAAACGGTATATCACTGCCTCGTTTTCACGTCCCGTGCCATAGCCCATCACAATAGACTCTGCGCCATATTGCTCCTTGTAACGCATAATCCTCTCTGCAATGCTATCCAGGGCCTCATCCCATGAGATACGTTCCCACTTGCCGCTACCCTTGGGACCAACACGCCTTACAGGATATGTGAGGCGGTCAGGGTGGTAGGCGAGTTGAATTGATGCAAAGGCCTTGGTACAAAGGGTACCGTGGTTGATGGGGCAGTCAGGGTCTCCTGCAATCTTTACTGCTCTTCCATCCTTGACATATACCAGGACACCGCAGCCCCCATGGCACATCCTGCAGTGGCTTTTCACAACCCTGTCATAACCGTAAACCTCCATTTCTCTCTCGGCATTTGAGCACATAAAGTTGGTCATTTGATTCATACCTCCCTACAATTGGGCTCGCCATCGAATCCCAGGGCTTTGGATATCTCTTCAGCGGCATCGGCCACGGCAGGTCCAAACAAAGCGACCTTCTCTTGAGGGAACGTGCCCACGACAATGACGCATCCCACTACAGATCCATTTCCGTCCATCACAGCCGAACTGACAGCGTTGACCCCATGCTGGAGTTCCCCCAGGTCCACCGCAAAACCCGTACGTTCTGTCTCACTGAGTTCAGCCTCCAAACGGCCTTTGTCAAACCGGGACGGGTCCCCGTAAAAGTAAAGCCTTTTTCTCGATAGAATTTTTTTTCGCCCCTCAGGTCTCATCTTAGCAACAATGGCCTTTCCATGTGCTCCAGCCGTCATATGAAATCGGTCGCCCACGTCCACGTTGACTCCTATGAGCTGTTTGCCGGGCTCTTTGACGATAATGAAGACCTGCTCAGCGCTAAGGAGGCCGAACAAGCAGGTTTCACCAGTCTTTTCGGCTAGATCCTTAAGGTAGGGAGAGACCAGATCACGGAGGTCCAGGCCTTCCAGCGCTTTGCGACCCAGATGTGCGAGGCCGGGCCCCAGCCTATAAGTCTTGGCCAAGGGGTCCTTTTGTACCAGACCAAACCGCATTAGAGTATTAAGGATGGAGTAGCCCTTGCTGTTATGGATTCCAACCTGTTTGCTAATGCTGATTAGATTCAACGGAGTGGCGGAGTTTCTTGAAAGACATATCAAGATCCTGCACGCCTGCTCCACTGCGGGAACAGACACCCCATAATTAGTCCTGGATTTGCTTTTAGCCACGAGCCCTCTCCTGCTCCCTAAAAAGGCAGAACTAATTCTGTGAAAAGAAACAGTTTCAGTATATTGAATTTAAAATGGATGTCAAGGCAAAATAACATCCCAGGCAATCTGTATTGATCTCAGTTCTCTAGGAAATTAGGATAGCGGCTATGATACATTTTCCATGAGTATATGAATCTCTCATGCTATTCAGATTCAAAATAAGCGAAAAATGTTGTACTTGACTGTTTGGTCGGCTCATCCCGCTGAACAATTTCCAAATTAAATGTGACTTACTACAAAACTTGGCGGTCATATCTTGAAGAAGGCATTCCTCGGCAAGACATATATACACCTCGGCATTCCCACAAGGTGGTGGAAATTTGGATGATAGGAAATTCAAAGAATTACTCGAAAGATTCGGCTATTGCTGGCAGGGATATCGAAAGGTAAGAAAGGGTCTGAAAAAGCGGATCGTCCGCCACATGCACCGGTTGGGGATGACCCAGCTTGACGACTACATGCAGGCGGTGAGGACTGATCCGGAGGTAAGGAGCCAATTCAATCTCCTGATAACCGTATCCATCAGCCGCTTTTTCCGGGACAAGAGGCTGTGGGATGATATCAAAGGATCCATTTTGCCAGGGCTCGCACAGAATAAAGGCGTGGTAAAGGCATGGAGCGCCGGGTGTGCATGTGGTGAAGAGGCCTACACACTGAAGATGACATGGGAGGCGGTGAAGGTCTCACTCAGAAAAAAGGCAGAGTTGTTCCTCCTTGCAACTGATATCAATCCAGAGTATTTGAGGCGCGCAAGGGAGGCCCTCTATCCATCAAGTAGTATAAAAGAGGCCCCACCTAATATGGTTCAGGCCTTTCTTGAAGCACGAGAAGATAAACAGTTTGCCCTCAAGGAATACGTCAAGGAAGGAATCCATTGGCGAATTCATGATTTACTGGAAGGAGCTCCAGTGACAGAGCTCGACCTTATCTTTTTGAGGAACAATCTGCTCACATATTACGGAAAGGAGATAAAGGCCAGCGCATTTCGGCGGATACTCAACGATCTCAACCCCGGAGGGTTCTTGATTATAGGCGCCCATGAGCGCTTGCCTGGAGAGTTTGAAGAGTTGAGGCGATGGCATGGCCGAAAGTATATATTTCAGAAGAGTGTCTTTTGATTTGCAAGTTCAATGGGAAGGAAAAGATTTGCATGGAGCCATGACAAGGGGAAATGGTATTCCCCTTGTCATCAATGCTGTAATGCCGAGTTTATGATTTCTCTTTTTCAATGGATTTGATGACCCCGTCGTTGGTGCACACCAACTTCACCTTGTCTCCCTTACTGAAGGCTGCAAGATTAATGTCTGAGCCATCTGCAAGCCTGTAAGTGGAGAGCTTGTTGGAGCCATCCTCCAGAACCACGATCTTGCCCTCTTCTGGGCTCAAAGTCACAACTTTCCCCTTTACCACTTTGTCGTTTCCTGCAACTGCCGTGACACCAAGAGAAATCACCAGCATTACGGCAAACAGCATTGGTATTAGCTTATTTCCCTGAATAAGTTTCATGGTCTTCTCTCCTTATCTGTTATTGGTTTATTATTCATTTCCTTACCATTGACTAAACCTCTCGATTACTTTGTGTTTAGTGGGCCATCACCTCCTTTCTTTTCTTCATATGCCCCTATTTGATGAGTCGCTGATGGACTAAGGATTTTGTGTTCAAGGCAAGGTGTGCTCATGATGTCGTGTGGAGAAGGGTTATCAGCTCCTTTCTGGAAAAAGGTTTTCTCAATATGTTTACCCGATACTTCTTTTTCGCTTCTTCGATGGGGTCTCCCAGTATGCTCAGGCTCCCCGTCATCAAGACCACCTTTGTGTCTGGATTGTGCTGCCATATGGCCTTCATAAGCTCTATGCCGTTTTTCTTGGCCATATACACATCAGTGAGCACTAGATCGGGTTTGAATTGTAGATACGCTGAGTAGGCGCTCTCTCCATCCCTGGCGGTCATGGTGTCGTGGTTTTCTCCCTCTATTACTTCCTGGACTACAGAGGCCAATGATTCATTGTCATCCACAATCAATATTTTCATTCTTCTCAGCCCCCTTTCGTTTCCATAACAAGGCAACAGACATGCCAACGGTGTACATCCTGCTTATCCTGCTGTTTTTACAAGAGGTTTGCTGTTAGGCAGAAAGTCGAGGAGGGGCGGTTTTCGTAGGGAATATCCTTCAGGGTCAACAGATAAATATGCGCGGATTCTTGGTAACCGGCTGTAAGTAAAAGATTATTTTGTGAAGGGATTGGCCTTCATTAAGAGGTTCTAAAATCAGCGGGATCCAGTCGATGTTTGCGCAACATATCGTATAGATCTGCCCTGTATTTACCCGCCAATTTTGCTGCACGGCTTACATTACCTTTTGTGATGTTCAGAAGCTGGATCAGATACTCCCTTTCAAAGTCTTCCTTGGCACTCTTTAAGGGTTTGATAGCAGTCTTATCGGTATTCTGGGCCTGGAGAACAAGGCTGTCGTCGATATAGTCATGGGTGGCCATGGCAACGGCGCATTCAATGGTATTTTCCAATTCCCTTATGTTCCCCGGCCATAGATAAAGCAAGAGTTTTTGTAAGGCCGAGGGCGTAATTCCTTTGACCTTTTTGTTCATCTTGCGGGCATACTTGTCCAGAAAGTGCCTTGCAAGAAGGGGGATGTCCTCTTTGCGTTCCCGTAAAGGGGGGAGTTTTATTGGTATTACATGGATCCTGTAAAACAGGTCCTCCCTGAAAATGCCCTGCTCAACTAGCTTTGCAAGGTTCTTGTTGGAGGCCGCGATGATGCGGACATCCACTTTAACCACTTCCTCTGATCCCAGGGGATAAAATTCCCCGGCCTCCAGGACCCGAAGCAATTTTGCCTGCATGGGCAGTGACATCTCTGATATCTCGTCCAGAAAAAGGGTACCACTGTGGGCCTGAAGAAAAATTCCCTTTTTAGAAGAAAGGGCCCCGGTAAAGGCACCTTTCTTGTATCCAAACAGTTCGCTCTCAAGGAGGTTCTCAGGGATTGCAGCGCAATTTATAGCCACAAAAGGCCCATTTTTTCGCTGGCTCACCACATGAATGGTCCTTGCAATGAGTTCCTTGCCTGTCCCGCTTTCTCCTTCAATATAGACATTAGATTCAGTTGGCCCAATGTGTGCAACCTTTTCCAGCACCCTGACCATCTTTTCGCTTTTGCCCACTATATTTTCAAACTTATACTTTGCTCTTACGATTTCCTTGAGCCTGCTTACCTCTTTGGAGAGGCGGCTTTTCTCCAGACAGCGCTCGATCTGCAAAAGGAATTCTTCATGCTTGAAAGGCTTTGTAAGATAACCGTATGCTCCTCTTTTCATGGCCTCCACCGCGTTCTCTATCGTGCCGTAGGCCGTCAAGATTATTACCGGGAGCTCTGGATTGGTTTTATGGAGCTCGTCCATTATTTCTATGCCATCCTTGCCGGTGAGCTTGAGGTCAACAATGGCCAAGTCAAACAGCTCCTCCTTTGCAATTTCTACCGCCCGCTCACCTTCTGTTGCCGTAACAACGCGGTATCCATTGGCCTCCAGCCTCATCTTGAGCAGTTTGAGTATATTGAGGTCATCATCTACCACCAGAATATTGTCCATTATCCTAATCTCCACCAGGGTTGAAACTGCCTATCTTGCGTGGCCTCAGCCTTAGATGGATAATCCCACCAACCGGTGCCAGCAAAGAGTCCTCCGTCTCTCACCTTTTCTTTTCAATGCGCAGATCTATTTCTTTTAACTTCTGCATTTGCTTTTTTATCCCTGATAGTTGCAGTTGTAATGTGTCTATTTCTTTTTTTAGTTCACTCACCTTTTCCTGGCACTCAAGCCTGCTTTTTTCTGTGGTTGCCAGTGTTTCTTCCAACATCAAGGCCTTCTTTTTCTGTGAGATATAGCGGTGGATCAGGTCTTCCAGTACCATGACTTCAGGCATGAGAGGACTGTCCGGAAGTCGACTTTGAAGTCGTCTCAGGGCCTCAAGTGATTTCTGGTAATCTCTGCCAGTATTTTCAGGATGGGAGTAAATCAATGCCATGAGAAACAAGGCTTCATCCCCCATGGATTCAGGATATAGCTCCAAGGCCTTTTTGCTTCTACCAGGGAGAACTGAAAGTCGTGTTGCTCTACGTAATGCCTTGCCTTCGCCAGGCTCTCATCCTTATTGCTGAGGTCAGCAAAATCCAGAGAGCAGGAGTTTATGGTCAAGGCTAACGAGCAACAGGCAACGTAAAAAAGAAAGTGCTTCCATGTCCTACTCGGCTTTGTACCCATATTTTTCCTCCATGGGCTGATATGATATGTTTGGCGATGGAAAGCCCCAGCCCTGTTCCTCTAATGGCTTCTCTTCCTTCCTCTATCCTCCTGAATTGCTCAAAGATCATTTTAATACTTTCACCTGGAATTCCAGGGCCTGTATCTGAGACTGAAACCTCTACCACCTCATTTTCCGCCTTGAAAGAGCATTCCACAGTGATTGAGCCTCCGGTAGGGGAGAGGAATTTGAGGGCGTTTCCAATCAGATTCTCCATGACCTGGGCTATTCTTTCTTCGTCAATGTTGACCAGGGGCAGCTCTTCGCAGGGTTTTAGTTCCAAGTTGATACTACGGCGCTGTGCAATTGGGGCCAACTTGATGATGCTTTTTCGTATTACTTCCAGCAGGTTTGTGGGCCTGAAGAAATAGGGCATCATGTTGGCCTCCATCCTGGAGAGGTCAAGTATCCTGTTCACGGAATTAATCAATCGCTCACACTCTTCCCTGGTTATGCTCAGGAGCTCCTTTTGTTTTGTTTGGTCATCTGGGTATGTATCTTCCAAAAGCATGCTTGATGCCTCGCGGATTGCGGTCAGCGGTGTGAGGAGCTCGTGGGATACATGGCTTATGAAGTCAATCTTCAGCTTGTCCAGTTCCTTCAATCTCTCACACATGATGTTAAAATCGTCTGCCAGTTTCTTGATCTCAGGGGGAAAGCCGGTTGTTTCAATCTTTTCAAACTTGCCCTTTGAGATTTCATTCGTCTGTTTTCTGAGAAGAGCGATGGAGTTGTTGATGCTCCTGGTGGTAAAGAAGGATATTAGAAAGGCCATGAGAGCGGCCAGCACAGAAATCACTGTGGCCACTTTTGCTACTCGTGCGCTCATTTGCTCGGATAATTGAATCTTTGAGTCTTTGGCAATCCTGGCCCTGAGGATCAAATTTCTGAGGAACGAATTAATCTCCTTGACTGCCTTGTCCTTTTCTTCTTTGTAGACTTCCCTGGGATAGTCAGATCGTATCCTGATGAAGCCGGTCTCTTGTTCAAAGAGGGCCAAGTACTGCTCATAGGCATGTGCTGCCCGCGAAACTAAATCTGATTTCTCCGAGGTATCCGATAACTGTTTTAGTTCCCTAAAACGGGTTAGCACCGAATTTCTTATTTCCCAGAATTTCCTCTTAAAGTCTTCATCTTTTGAGACCAGGTATTTCTTCTCGAACTTGATCTGGCTCAATAGTTCGTCCATTATCTTTTCGGCCAGGCTTATGGTCTGGCTGTCAATCATTGCGATGGATCCGGTAAGTTGATTCAGTTCATTGAGCTTAATTGTGACGTATGTGCCCAGAAACACCAGCATCAATACTATGGTGACAAAACCAAGTATCAGGCGCATAAAGATGCTGATTCTCATTACACTTGGCACCTCCAAATGATCACTGACCACAAGGGACCAAACCTAAAAACGTGATCAGGTGTTTTCCAGAAGACAAGCACTCTGGCCCACCTCTCCTGGAACCTGACTATGAAGTGCAAAAGGAGTGCCACCTTGTGGCTTCTAGAGCAGAGAGCGAAGACATCTTAAGCCCAGGGCTCTTTTTGCTGCTCAAAATATAAAACAAATTGTGATATTAATAGGTTGCCGGATTTTAATCAAAGATAAGACTCTCCCTTTAAGGGTATGATGCCCCTGTAACCGCAAAGGGGTGTGGTGTCCAGTAAGCACAGTTGTGTGCTTTGATATACAGGTGGCCAATCCGGGGGATGAGGTTTGTTGTATGGCAGGCGGTTGAATGGGGCATGCTATCCTTGTTTTTCCAGGGCAGCCTTTTTAAGCCACTCTCGCAAGGTGGCAGGGGGAGGGACGAGCCCCATGGATTTTATCTGGCCGTTTATGACGAGGGCCGGGAGGGCAAAGGCCTTGTATTTTGCTATTTCTTCGGGTGACCTCACATGTTCAATGTTGGCCCTGATGCCCAGCTCGCTTGATATCTGGATGAGGCTCCGTTCGAGGCCATCACACTGTGGGCACCCAGTGCCCAACACCTTGATTTCTAAGCTATGATAGGCTTCTTCTTCCACCTCAAGACCTGCAAATTTCTTAAATTCCCTGAGAAAGGCCTGTGAATATGCCTCTTGGGCCTTGGGGGGGATGTAGTTGCGTTGGGATATTTTGTTGAATAGTTCTTCTTTTAGCTCAGCTTCGGTCATGTTTGGAGATTTGTTGACCAATTCCTGGAAGACTTCCTTGAGCCCCACCATGCCGACCTTGTTGCCACCTACTGAAATCTGCTCTACCTTCATGGCCTGCAGATCCTTTGAGTCATGTCCTTTCTCATTTTTCCTTAGAGTATGCCTCGATCAGCCAAATCAGATCTGATGAAAGAGGTCTTTGAAAGCTTATTTCCCAGCCAGCTTTTCTTATGTGTGAGAGGGTGTCGCGATTGATGTTGTCTGCAATGGTCCATAACATCAGCGGATTTATTAAATCAAAAAATGCTGCCAACAGGGGTCTTTTAGGGCGCACGTGCTCAATCATGAGGAGCCTTGCACCAGGCTTGCACACCCTCCTGATCTCTTGGAGGCCCTTTACAGGGTTCATCACAGAGCAGAAGGTGAAGCTGGCAATGGCCGTGTCAAATACATGGTTGCCAAAGCCCAGGTTTTCCACATCCATGACCGCAAATTCTACGTCTCTGCCAAGTCTCCTCGCCCTATCTACAGCCCTGCTCAACATCTTGGGACTCAGATCGAGTGCAGTGTATCTTACCTCATCCTGATAGTAGGGTATATTGCGACCTGTCCCAACTCCCACCTCCAGCGCCTTTGGACCTGTTACAAGATTGTTTAGCTGGGTGCGCCATTGTTTTCCCACAAAAATCTCCATGGAGCCCTCGATGAGGTCATAAAATCTGTAAATGAGATCATAGCGGCGCCTGACCAGTGGTCTGAGTCGATCGCTCATGAGGAGGCCTGTTCAGGTTTGTCTAATATGGATATCCGCCCCCAGCAGGTAAAGCCCAATATGGGATGCAGTGCTCACATCATGGCGATTTCTGTGGACGTGAGTGGAAGAATGATATTGTAGGCCAAAGACATGGACTCATTGGGCAAGGAGTACAGAGCGGTCTTTGCACAATTGAAGCACCTTGTGGGAGACACTACCCAAAAAGAATTCCTTTAAACCTGATAGCCCTCTTCTGCCCATGACGATGATATCAGCCCCAAGCTCTTCTGCCTTTGAAACGATGTCTTTGGCAATCCCGCTTTTCTGCTTGGCTAGATAGGCGCTGATATTGTCTTCAGAAAATCCCGCGTCCACCAGCCTTTGTCTTGCCTGTTCAAGGGCTTGCCCCAACAGATTCTCTTTATGTCCTTCCACTTGGCAAAACAGGCTCTGCTCTGCCTTGAAGTGAGCGGTCAAGGTGGGCTCATTCAACTCGCAGGCCGCAACCATCTTGGGCAGCACGCTCAAGAGGATAATCTCTGTGTCCTTGTCAAAGGTCTCTGCCACGAGGGATACGGCCCTGGAGGCATTTTCCGAATCATCAATGGCAATAAGGACCCTCTTAGCCATAAAGCTCCTCCCAAAAGATTAAAACAGAGCAGGATAACATCAAAAAACTATGGAATCCAGATATATAGGCCTAACCGCGAGATCCCTGAACTAGTACTTTAAGAAAGCCTAGCAGACCCACGGGTTTTGATCAAGGGCTTTTGTGGCTCAGAGTAAAAGTAAAGGCCCCCTGCCCTTGAATTGACGAAATATGAGAGATGGAAAACCGGAATCCTTGACTTATTCAAACAAGCTGATAAAAGTTTGTGACAGCGATATTTTCAAGGCAGAGGATCAACCCTGATATCAGGGTTTCTGGGTGCCTTAGAGCGGAAGGCATATATGGACAAGGAAAAGCTGGCCAACATGAAATTCCTGTTTGATCCAGCCACGGTAGCTGTGATCGGGGCATCGCCCAACCCCAACAAGCTGGGATTTCATGTCATGAAGAGCCTGACACAAGGAGGCTACGGGGGGCAGATAGTTCCAGTAAATCCTAAAGCCACTGAGGTAATGGGAATTGGCTGCAACCCTTCACTTGAATCCTATCCAGGAAGGGTCGACCTTGTAATAGTTGTAGTCCCTGCGAGGGCCGTCAAAGAGGTGTTCATTCAATGCAGTAAAAGAGATGTAAAGGGTATAGTGCTTATCACAGCAGGCTTCAAAGAGATTGAGGATCCCGTTGGGACAAGGCTTCACAATGAGATAAGGGCAATTGCAGAGCAGACCCGCATTCCGGTTATTGGACCAAACACATTTGGATTTATCAATTTTCATGCCTCCCTCAACGCCTCCTTTACCCCTGAATTTTCCCTCATCAATCGAGGCAGGATAGCCTTGGTGAGCCAGAGCGGTGGCATGGCGCACCTGTTGGGTTTCCTGGCCCTGAGACAGGATGTGGGCTTCAGCAAGATAGTGGGCATTGGCAACAGATTGAATGTGGATTTCCCTGAAATGGTAGAGTACCTATCCCAAGACCCTGAAACAAAAGCAATCGCCCTTTATATGGAAGGTATGGACCACCCACGAGCCATGATAGAGGTGGCAAAAAAGTATAGTGCCATTAAACCCATGGTGATTTACAAGACAGGGATTTCGAAGGTGGGGGATCAGGCCTCCTTGTCCCATACAGGGTCGGTTGCGGGCAACTATGACATCTATGAATCCGCATTCAAGCAGGCAGGATTGATCATCGCTCGCAGCGCTGAACAGCTCCTGGACTTTTCTAAGGTAATGGCGCACTGTTCTCTCCCAAGGGGAAATGGCATAGCCATTCTTTCGGGTCAGGCAGGCCCTGGGATGGCAGGCGCAGATGTGTGCGAACGCGAGGGGCTAAACCTGGTTTCGTTTTCAAAGGAGACACAGCAGAGGATAAATGAGCTGCTTCCCCCCCTCGCCCTCAGGACCAACCCAGTGGATATGGGGCCTGCCTGGTATGATGCCAAAGCCATTGCCGGCATCGTGGAAGCGGTAATGAATGATGAGAATGTGGACGCCATCCTGCTCTACATGATGTTTGCATCTGCCAACATGGACGCCGTTGAAAGGCTTTCAACACTTCTCAAGGAGTGGTCCCAGAGGAAACCCCTAATTTCTTGCCTGCTTGCGCCTCAAGGGATCTGGGACTCTCAGGTGGAGGAACTGGAACAAGCCGGTGCCTTGGTCAATCTTCCCACCCCAGAGAGGGCTGCCTCGGCCATGGCAGCACTGTGGAGATGTGCAGCCACGTTACGAAAACAGATCACTTGAGGTTATGAGTGAAAACCAAACCGTATCCAGAAGGAGAGGGCTCAAATGGATGTAATAAAAAAGGCGCTCCAGGAGGGGAGGAGGATCCTCTCAGAGCATGAAGCCAAAAAGCTCCTGGCCAGTTATGGAATACCGGTTACAAGGGAGGTGGTGGCCGAAAATATTGAACAATTAAAGGAGGCGGCCACTCAAATTGGCTACCCCCTGGTGCTGAAGGCCCACTCTTCCGCTCTAGCGCACAAGACGGAAAAGGACTTGATCAGGATTGATATACGAGACCAGGCCGAGGCAGTGGAGGCCTTCCATGAGATCCTGGAAAAAATGGAGGCCCCAGACAAGGCCGTCCTTGTCCAGGAAATGATAAAAGGCAAAAGGGAGCTGGTGGTGGGGCTCACCAGGGATCCCCAGTTCGGCCCTTGCGTCATGTTTGGATTGGGAGGGATCTTCACGGAGATCCTGAAGGACATCTCGTTTCGGGTGGCACCACTTGAAAAGCACGACGCCATGGAAATGATGAAGGAGATCAGGGGACACAAGATCTTGGAGCGTGTAAGGGGCATGCCCGCTGCTGATACGGATGCCCTTGCAGATATTCTGGTGACGGTAGGCCGTATCGGTCTTGAGATTGAACAGATCAAGGAGATAGACATAAATCCCGTTATTTTACAGGAAAGCAGACCCGTGGCAGTTGATGCCCTGGTGGTGCTGGAAGCTCCAGAATCTCATGCCAGATAGCTTAGGCAATTTGGGGTGGCATCCTCCAATGTGGGCCTCAATGGATGATCGGTTTCCCTTCGAGGCAACTCCCCTTTTTAAATAAGTGAACTGGAGGGAATTTATGGTCAACTCTAGTGGAATGCTAGAAGGAGTTATTCCTCCCATCCCCACACCCCTTGGCCCCCACGGTGAAGTGGACCATGTGGCGTTGCGCCGTAACCTGGAGCGGTGGAATTCTTACGGGCTTTCTGGTTATGTGGTGCTTGGATCAAACGGAGAGACCCCCTACCTTACCCAGAATGAAAAACTTGCCATCCTGGAGACGGCTAGGGCCGCCATACCGGCGTCCAAATGGATGATAGCAGGCACCGGGTGTGAGTCCACAGGGGCCACCATTGAGCTCACGCGCCGGGCTGCTGAAGCTGGGGCAGATGCCGCCTTGGTAATTTCCCCCCACTTTTACACAAATAAAATGACTTCACAGGCCCTGATGAAACATTATCTGTCGGTTGCAGATGCATCTCCCATCCCTGTCCTTCTATACAATGTCCCTGCATTTACCCACCTGGACATGGGCAGCGAGACGGTGGCCCGCCTTGCAGAGCATCCAAACATAGTGGGGATCAAGGATAGCGGTGGCAACATAACCAAGATTTCCGACATGGTTCGATTGACTCCTGGCTCTTTCAGGGTGCTTGCAGGCTCTGGAGGCTTCTTTCTCCCCGCCCTGGTAGTGGGTGCTTCAGGTGGGATAATGGCAGTGGCAAATGTGGCACCTGAGCTCACCTTATCAATATACAAGCTTTTCAGGCAGGGAGAGGTGGACAGAGCGGCAGTGCTTCAAAGAGGCCTGATACCCCTCAATCATGCTGTAACGGCCCGCTTTGGCGTTGCCGGGCTCAAGGCTGCATTGGACATGCTCGGTTACCATGGCGGCCCTGTGCGTCCGCCTCTCATGGACCTGGATGAGCCTGACAGAAACGCCTTGCGGGATATCCTTTCAGAATGTCTTGAGATCTCATAGCCCAAAGCCAGTGCACAGGGCCTGAGAGAGGCTTGACAAAGGAGGAGTTGGCGTCTATTGTCTAGCGCCAAACAATCTTTCCAAGGGGAGGTAGGCTATGAAAAAGGGGTTTGTTGCGTTGGGGTTAGTGGCGGCAATGGTAGTCCTTTTGCTTGGAGTTGTTTGTCCTTCGGTCTCCAGTGCAAGGACCATAGCCATTGGGATGAACATCCCCCTGACCGGGGATATCCCAAAAGTGGGGGAGGGAAGTAAATATGCCGGGCTCATGTGGCTGGAAGACATTCAGCGGGCAGGCGGTATAAAGATTGGTGGCAAGACATACAAGGTGGAGTTGATCATTGAGGACAATGAGTCAAAAGCCGAATCAGCGGTCTCTGTGGCCACAAAGCTCATTACCCAAGACGATGTGCTCGCAATTGTCGGCCCCCAGGCCTCAAAACAGGCCGTCCCTGCAGGAGAGGTTTGCAACAACTACAAGACGCCCATGATCAGTCCCTGGTCTACAAATCCAGCAACCACCAAGGACCGCCCATATGTGTTCCGCGGCTGCTTTCTGGATTCGTTCCAAGGACCCGTGGTGGCCAAATTTGTTACCCAGGAATATGGCTTTACAAAGGCAGCGGTCCTGTTTGATGTTGCCAGCGACTATCCCAAGGGACTTGCCGAGTTTTTTAAGAAGGCGTGGGAAAAGCTCCACGGCCCAGGATCGGTGGTGGCCTATGAAAGCTTTACCACCAAGGATACCGACTTCAGCTCTCAGTTGACAAAGATCATAAAGTCAAAGGCCCAGTTCCTGTTTCTTCCTCAGTATTACAATGAGGTACCCTTGATAGTGCAACAGGCCCATGCACTTGGTTGGGACAAGCCCATTGTAGGGAGTGATAGCTGGGGATCGCCAGAGACGGTTAAATTGTGTGGAAAAGCCTGCTTTGGCTACTTTTTCTGTACCCATTATGCAGCAGCAGGTGCAAAGGGCTCCACCAAGGTCTTCATTGATCGCTATAAGAAGAAATACGGCTACGTGCCTGACGATGTGGCAGCCCTTACATGGGACTCTCTGCATATCATCCAGAGGGCCTTGGAGACTTGCGGCGGACTCACCGGTAACATAAAGAAAGACCGAAAGATCCTTCGCGACGCCATAGCCAAGATAAAGAACTTTGAGGGCATCACCGGCAAGATGACCTTCACCGAAGATGGTGATCCAATAAAGTGCGCAGTTATAGTGAAGATCAGCGATAAGGGGGAGTACACCTTTTATAAGTCTGTTTGCCCCTAACTGAAGATCTCCTCAGGGCTTTTTCCGGGGTGCCAACACCGCTTCCCGGGAAAGGCCCTGTTTTTTGCGGAGTCCTGGCTTTTTGGAGGGAGTTTCACTAGATGACATTCCTTTTGCAAAACATAGTTAATGCCCTCCAGTGGGGAAGCTTTTATGCCTTGATCGCCCTCGGCTACGCCATGGTCTATAGCATCCTAATGCTCTTCAATTTTGCCCACGGTGATATCTTTATGGCAGGCGCATACATTGGTTTTGGTGTGGCCTCAGCTCTCTTGTACCTGGTTGCCACTGGTTTCTTCCCATTGCCGGATTGGCTGATCCTGGTCCTGACCATAGTCATAGCCATGTTCCTTACATCATTCTTGGGTATGATTGTGGAAAGGATAGGTTACAGACCGCTACGACAGGCCCCGAGGGCTTCGGCCGCCATAACCGGTTTGATGATAGGCATAATCCTCGAGACAGGAAATCTCGCCCTTCTTGGTGCAAGGCGGCTGTGCTTCCCCTCGTTGATAGACTTGAAGACTTATGAAATCGGCGGGGTCTTTCTTACCAACCGGAAGATCCTGGTGGTGATCATATCCCTGGGGTTGATGCTGGCCCTGGACCAGTTTGTGCGAAAGACCAAGTGGGGGATGGCCATGAGGGCCATGTCCTACGACTTCGTGGTGGTGCCCCTCATGGGGGTCTCCATCAATGTCATAGCGCCCATGACATTTGCAATAGGGTCAGGACTTGCCGCTGCCGGTGGGGTTCTATACGGCCTGGCCTATCCTGTCCTTGACCCATACATGGGGATCCTCATTGGCTGGAAGGCCTTTGTGGCGGCAATCTTGGGAGGACGGGGCTCCATCATGGGAGCAGCCCTTGCAGGATTTATGTTGGGCTTTATAGAGATCTTCGTGGCAATGGTATTTCCATCCACCCTGAGGGATCTCATCGCCTTTTCCATCGTTTTGATAATACTCACTTTCAGGCCATACGGGTTCTTTGGTAAGCCTTACAGTGCAAAATTGAGGCTGTAATGATCGGTTTTCATGGGAGTCTTTAATGACTAAAGGGGTATTCACAAGGATATCCGGTTTCTTTTCCGGGATACCAGTGCTTGGCTGGCTATTGGGGGCATTTATAGCCGTGCTGCTGGAGCGTTTCCTGGGGTACCCGATCTCAGAACTGCTGGGGCTTCCCAAGATACCCGTGCTCTTTGGTGTGGTGGTAATGCTCAAAAAACCGCACCTGATCCCAGGGGCCTTTGCTTATGTGCTTCTCATTTATGTCCTTCCCATTGCTGTTTTTGCCAGGATTGGTTCGAAGGCCATGAACTGGGTGGCAGGAAGGCTCGAGGTGATTCCTCTTTGGCTCTCTGCCCTCATTCATCTAGGACTCCTCTACTTCAGCCTGGATCTTTGGTGCGATGTTAGTGATTATCGGCTTCTGCTGGTAAAGCTCACCCTGATAGCCATTATGTTGACCCTGAGTCTCAATGTAATAAATGGTTACATGGGTGAGTTTTCCTGCTCTCACCCGGGCTTCATGGCCCTCGGTGCATACGTGGCCTCAATATTTACCGTGGGCCTGTTTGTGGATGACAGGATCTTTGGTCCTGCCCTCTTGCCCACCTTTCTGGGAAAATTTCTTTTTCCAGTGGGACTGCTCCTGGGCGGAGTGATGGCCGCCATCGGTGCCCTGGTGGTTGCAATCCCATCCTTTCGAACCCGGGGGGATTATCTGGCAATCATCTCCCTGGCCTTTATGTTCATTGTCAAGAGCCTGATCGAAAACCTTGAGGTGATCGGTGGTCCTCGAGGCCTCGGGGGGCAGCCGGATTATGCCTCCCTCCCCATGGTGTTCTTGTGGGCAGTGCTTTGTGTATGGACCATAAACAATTTCGTGGAATCCATCATGGGCAAGGCACTGAACGCCGTAAGAGATGAGGAATCTGCTGCTGAGGCCATGACTGTGAACACCCGAAAGACCAAGATGGTGGCATTCATGTTCGGGGCTTTCTGGGCAGGGGTGGCAGGAGGCCTCTTTGCCCATGTGCTGAGATATGTAAATCCGGGCACTTTTGGCCTCAAGAAGCTGGCAGAGATCCTGGCCATGCTCTACTTTGGTGGGTTGAATTCTGTGGTGGGCTCCATCGTGGGGGCAGTGGGGTTCAATGTGCTCAGTGAGATGTTGAGGCCTCTGGAGATATTCAAGTGGATCATCATTCCCATCCTGCTGATACTTGTAATGATCTTTCGGCCCACCGGGCTCATTGCCTTTAAGCACTTTGATGTGCGGGAGATACTCAGTCCCAAGGCAAGATCAGAGGAAAGGGCTTAGGTACCATGGGGCTCCTAGAGGTCAAAAACATGACCCATTTCTTTGCCGGTCTGAGGGCGGTGCACAATTACAGCCTCACCATAAGGCCTGGGGAGATACGAGGTCTTATAGGGCCAAACGGGGCGGGCAAGACCACCGTATTCAATCTCATCACCGGCGTATACACCCCTACCCAGGGTGAAATCTACTTCAAGGGGAAAAACATCAAAGGGATGAGGCCCCACCTGATAGCCTCCATGGGCCTGGGGAGGACATTTCAAAACATGCTCCTGTGGCGCCACATGACAGTGCTCGAACACGTGATGATGGCCCACTATTCCAAGCTGAACTACGGGCTGTTGGGCGCATTTTTCGGCACTTCCAGGAGGTATCGAGAGGAAAAAGAAATCGAGGAGCACTCCGTGGGACTCTTGGAGCTCCTCGGAATCGCCCACTATGCTGACCAGAATGTGTTGAACCTCCCTTACGGAGTGCAGAGAAAGGTGGAGATGGCAAGAGCCCTGGCGATCCGGCCCCAAATACTGCTTCTAGACGAGCCAACAGTGGGAATGACCCCTGAGGAGTTGAGGGCGATGATGCAGACCTTGCGCCGAATTCACAACGAGTTTGGCTTGGCTATATTGTTGATCGAGCACCGGATGGAGGTCGTGATGGAGCTTTGTGAAAGGATCCAGACATTGAATTTCGGCGAGGTGATTGCTGAAGGCCCTCCTGGAGAAATCCAGAACAATCCTAAGGTGATTGAGGCATACCTGGGGGTGGAGGAGATAGAATAGGGATGCTGCTTGAGATCGAAGACCTCAGGGTCTCTTACGACGGAATCACCGCTCTACATGGGGTGGACTTCCAAATAGATGACAAGGAAATCGTCTGTATCATAGGGGCCAATGGTGCTGGAAAGAGCACCACCCTGAGGGCCATTTCCCGTATGGTAGAGGTTGAGCCAGGCACCAGGATGACCTTTATGGGCAAAGACATGCTGAAATACAAACCTGAGAAGGTGGTAAGTGAGCTTGGTATATCCCACGTGCCTGAAGGCAGAAGGCTGTTTGGGAACCTTACCGTAATGGAGAACCTAAAGCTTGCAACCTTTGCCAGAAAAGACCGCCAAAAGATCACGCAGGACCTTGAGCGGATGTTTTCCATCTTCCCAAGATTGGAGGAGAGGAAGGACCAGGAGGCAGGGACCCTTAGCGGTGGAGAGCAACAGATGCTGGCAGTGGCTAGAGCCTATATGAGCGCCCAAAGGATGATGCTCCTGGATGAGCCTTCCATGGGCCTTGCGCCCATGCTGATCCTAAATATGTTTGATTCTCTCAAAGAGATTAATCAGGAAGGAACCACTATACTCCTGGTGGAGCAGAACGCCCGCCTGGCCTTGAGGTTTGCTCAGAGAGGTTATGTGCTGGAGGCCGGCGACCTGGTGCTGGAGGGAAGCTCGAAGGAGCTCTCCACCAACCCAGAGGTCAAGAAGGCGTACCTGGGCGCATAATTTCAATTTCCCCTACCGATCTCTGATTTATCCACTAGGAACTCTAGCAGATTTTGGCCTGGCCGGGTGCTTTTTACCCGGACAGCCAGCAAAAAGTGGATAAAGATTACTCACTTGCTCTCCCATTCTCCTATTATCATGAGCCCCAGCCCCTTTGAAAAGGGGGGCATCGGCCTTCTCTCCAGCATGGATTGACATGAACAGTTAAAACTAGTGATACTCTGTGGTATAATAATTGCTAATTTCCAAAAGAGGAACTATTCCGGCGCTGCGGGTTGTTTATTTTTCTCCTCTAGAATATAAAAAGAAAAGAGGTGGCTTGAGATGTCAGAGGAGCAGGGAATTGTGTTGAAGACCACGGATGATGGCTGGGCAGAGGTGGTAACAGAGCGGCGGGATGCCTGTGAGAATTGTGGGGCCTCCCACTGCTGTGTGGCGGCAACAAGCGGAGAGAAAATGATCACCAGAGCCCTAAACAGGGCAGGAGCAGTCTCTGGCGACCTGGTTGCCCTCTCTGTTGAACCAGGCGTGGTTGTAAAGAGTGCCGCTGCACTCTACCTCGTCCCTGTGATCGGATTTGTGGTGGGGGCGATAACAGGTGCAGAAACACACGGGGCTTTGGGGCTGTCTGAGAGTGGTGGGGCCATATTGCTGGGTGCACTGGGCCTGGGAATAGGTTATGCTCTGACCTCTTTGATCTCAAGGCGAATGACCAGAAAAGGGGCCCTTACTCCCACCATATCGCGTATCCTGGAAAAGGGGACCGGTCTCCCCGAGACCTCTATAGATCCTGTCTGCCACATGGAAGTGGAGGTAGCCATCGCCCCCTGGAGTTCCATCCACGATGGAATCACCTATTATTTTTGCTCTGCCGGGTGCAAGAGGGCCTTTGACCAATACCCTCAAAAATACCTGAAAGAAAAATGAAGGGAGATGTAACACAGGGTTAGGCTGTAACTTGGGGTTTGCTAAAAAAGGAGTGGGAAGCTATGAATGTCCTTTTTATCATTACCAGTGATGATGCTGAGACCATTTACAATGCCATGCGTCTTGCCAATGTGGCTGTCAAAAAGGGCGACGAGGTGAGTGTATTCATGCTTGGCAAAGGAGTCCTATTTGAGCAGGCAAAGGATGATCGATTTGATGTGATGGGTGAAATAAACAAATTTGAAGGAGATTTCTATGTGTGAGGCGTGTGCCTCAAATCCCACGGTCTGGAGGGATCAAGCACGTGCCCCATCGCATGGATGGACGACCTCTATGAACTGGTAAGAGAAGCTGACAAGGTGCTGACTTTCTAAAGGGGACCGGAAGGCCCGGGGCTCTTTCCGTTTCTCCATCACGTGATTTTGTGCTTATTTTTTTGATCAGTTTGATGATAGTATTTCTGCTTATAAGTATGCCTGTTTTTCATCAGGCAAATTGTGGTTTCACTTTAAGTCAAGAAAGGAGGGGGATGTGGGCAGACAAAATTTCAAAAAGGTATTGGCTGGTTTGAGCCTTGCCGGACTCATTGCTGGTGCGGGGCTCACCATTCCAGGGTGCGCCACCACGGGTGAGGGCGGTTGAGCAAAAAAGCAGGGTGCTGTCAGCGCCCAGGTATATAAGCCCGGCCGCAGCGGATCAGGGGTCCAAGAAAGATTGTCTGATTTTGAGCTTTCCCGGATATCGCCGTTTTTTTGCCTATCAAGCCTTCCCGGGAAAAAGTGATAGAAATTCCTCCCAGGTGGAGACCCGGATCACTGGGCTGTTGGGTTCGGTCAAATCTGTGGGAAAGGCCATGGGGATATTTCTCACCCCATGGTCCTGGGCATAGGTGAACCATACCGGCCTTATCCCGGCCTTTCTTGCCCCTTCGATGTCAGGGGAAGGGTCATCCCCCACATAGACAAGGTCACTGGCCTCAAATCCCATGTCCTCCATCAAGACCTGAAAGGTCCGGGGATGTGGCTTCCTGTAGCCAATCTCACCAGAGATCACCACGGCACTAAAGAAACCCTCCAGGTCAAAGTGCTTCACCAGCCTTTTGCCAACCTCAGCATCCGTAAAATTGGTGAGGAGCCCCAGGGGATAACTCCCTGCCAGGATACCAAGGGCTTCCTGTGTGCCGGGGATGAGGCGGCAATACTCAAAAAAGGCTGAAAAATAGGCCTCAATGGCACTAGCCACCTCTGGCCCATGAGGGCTCAATGGATATCCAAGCTCGTAAAGGGCCTTTGCTATCCAAAACCTGTTGTGGGTTTCCTTCCCTGTTTTCCTTGCCTCCTGAATAAAGGATATGACAGCCTGGGTGTAGAGCTTTTTGAAATCTTCCCTTTTGAAGTGGATCCCCTTGCCCATGAGAGAGTCCATCAAGCGCTCCAGAGCCTCTCCCAGGGTGTTGGGACGAGCAACAATCAGTGTATTAAAGAGATCAAAACCAATCGCCTTGATCTTTGCGAGTGGGCTATCCTCCATTAGCTAATTAATCTCCTAGTTCTTGAACATATTCCTTTGAAAGTGATCCAATGGTTTCATTTCTGCTTTTTTGTGGACACAAGGGCATGACCAGGCGATAGTATCAGATACTTGAGAGCGGATAAAGAAAAACCTCCTGCTGAAACTTGTGGCCGCTCACTGCACACTATGCTATTTAACTGGAGCAATGGCGCTAACAGTTCGTGGGCACCTGAGGTTTCCATGAGGATCAAGAGCTTAAATCAAAGGTTCATGGTGTTTCTTGTCTTGCCCGTTGCCATCCTGTTGTTTGGGACGGGTTTTTTAGGATTTTTTTATGCAAGGGGGATAATGCTGGAGCAGTGGAGAAAGGGCGCTGTCATGAGGCTTCAGTGGGCAGCTCATCACATGGACATGAGGCTTGCAAAACCAGTGGAGCTTATAGAAATGTTTCATGAGGCCGTAATCCAGCAGCCCCACAGGGCTGTGCAGGATTGGCTACTTGAGAGGATTGAGGCCGTGGATGGGGTGATCTCTGTAAACCTTGATCTTCCCCAACGGGGTGGTAGGGGAATGGGCCGAATGTTTCAGAGGGGCGCGGGACCTGGGAAAGGAGTTATGATGGGCTCACACAGGGAAAAGGTCTATACCATTTCCACGCCCAGGTTTGACACCACCAGCGGCACAAAGGCCGTGGACATCGTTTCTGAATTCAGAGACCAGGACGGGACCATCTTGGGCAAACTGACCGTCTCTATTAGCTTCGATTATGTCATGCAAGATATCGTGAGACTCGGGTGGTGGGAGAGTGAGCTGGCATGTTTGGTGGATGAATCCGGTATGTATCTGGCCCAAACAAAGGAACTGGAGACAAGATCCAGATTAGGTGAGGGGGATGATCCACTTGAACTGGCTGTGCTCACCGCACTAAAGGAAAAAGAATTCGGGACCTTTCTGGGTGAAGGCCATCCCCCAGAGATGGTGGCAGGATTCCACAAGCTGACAAGGGCTCCATGGGCCATAGTAATGTTTGCACCTGGCAGAAAGATCCTCGAGCCCATCGTCAGATTCCGCAACTACTACCTTCTGGCCATGGCATTTTCCATTGCCGTGATTCTGGTCCTGATAAGGCTTGTAACCGGTAAGGCCGTGAGATCCATCAGGGAGATATCAGAGGCCGCAGGCCATGTTGCCCAGGGCAGATACATTGCACCCCTTGAAGTGAGGAGCGCCGATGAGATAGGAAGGCTTGTCAACAGCTTCAACCGGATGATCGAGGGTCTCAAAGAGAGGGATTTCATAAGAGACACCTTTGGGAGGTATGTTGACCCAGAGGTGGCCGAAGAACTCTTGAAAAGGCCTGAGGCCTCCCGCCTGGGTGGTGAAAAGAGAGAGGTGGTGATCCTTATGTCTGATATAAGGGGATTCAGCTCTCTAACCGAGACCCTGAGTCCAGAGTCAGTAATCACGGCTCTCAACAAGCACTTCAGCCATGTCATAGAGGTGGTTCAGGAGCACAGGGGAATCATAGTGGACTTTTTTGGCGACGGTGTACTGGTCTTCTTTGACCCCTTGGGAGGCCCCATAAAGGAATATGTGTTGAAGGCACTCCGATGTGCCCTGAAGATTCAAGAGAGGGTGAATGAATTGGGAAGAGAGTTGGAGGAGATGGGATTTCCTGGATTCAAGATAGGGATCGGGATAAATGCAGGTGAGGTGGTTGTGGGAAATATCGGGTCTGAAACAAGGGCAAAGTATGGGATCGTGGGGGCGCCTGTAAACGCTGTTCATAGGATCCAGGCTGAGGCTAAGGGTGGAGAGGTGGTGGTGGCGGAACGAATATATTCCTGTGTTTCAGATGTGGTAGATGTGGTAAGATCTTTCAAGGTTGAAATGAAGGGATTCCGCCAACCCCAGACCCTATATGTTATCAGACTCAAAAAACAAGTCTCCTTCACCTAACCTGGGCCACCAGCACCCTAAAGCGGCCCTGATAGTCTTTCACTTTTTCCCAGCCCTTGTACTTCCCCTTGGCTTCCAAAAGCTCCAAGGCCCTATCACACTGGCGTGGGTCCATTTCCAAGGCGAGCCATCCTTCTTTTGTGAGGTGGAGGGGGGCATCTTGGATTATCCTTTCAATCACGGCAAGGCCGTTGCGTCCGCCATCCAGGGCAATTGTGGGTTCGTGTTCCCTTATCTCGGGCGGTAGGCAGGCAAGCTCCTCATGGGCCACATAAGGGGGATTGGAAACTATTAGATCAAAACGGGGTGCCGACTCATCCAATGCATCCCAAAGGTCTCCACATCTGAATACCAGTCTCTCTTTCACACCGTGTCTGTGGGCATTCATCTTTGCCACCTCCAGGGCATCAGGGGAAATGTCAGTGGCCCACACAAGGGCCCGGGGGAATTCCTTGGAGATGACAACAGCGATTGCCCCGCAGCCGGTCCCCAGGTCCAAGACCGCCGGCCTCTCCTTTCCGGCCTTGAGCATCTCTCCCAATATGGAAAGGGCTTTTTCCATCAGCACTTCTGTCTCGGGCCGGGGTATCAGTACCCTTGGGTCCACCTTGAATTCCATGGACCAGAACTCTTTGACCCCAGTAATATATTGGACGGGCTCACCCTTGACCCTGCGGCCTACCAAGGTGCGATATCGTGACAGTTCAGAGTCTGTTAATGGCTGGTCAAAGTGAAGATAAAGAGTGAGGCGATCCAGGCCCAGGGTATGAGATAAAAGGAGTTCAGCGGTAAGCCGGGGACTTTCCACCCCCTTTTCCTTGAAGTATCGGGCAGTGGTCTCTATCAGCTCTTTGATCGTCCATTGCCTGGGCTTCATCTATCTAGTGCCTTGAGACTCAACCCTCTTGAGGGCTTCGGTCTGAAAGTGTGCGATTAATGGGTCTATCACCTGATCCAGCTCTCCCTGGAGTATGTCGTTCAGCTTGTAGAGGGTAAGGCCTATCCGGTGGTCGGTCACACGACCCTGGGGGAAGTTGTAAGTCCTGATACGCTCACTCCTGTCCCCAGAGCCCACAAGGTTCCGTCTCTCCTCTGATATCTTGGACTGCTGCTCCCTTTGCTGCAGCTCGTAAAGGCGGGAGCGAAGCACCTTCATGGCCTTGGCCTTGTTCTTGTGCTGAGACTTTTCGTCCTGGCAGGTGACGACCAGCCCGGTTGGGAGGTGGGTTATACGGACGGCTGAATCAGTGGTGTTCACATGCTGGCCACCATGGCCAGAGGCCCTATAGACATCTATACGGAGGTCTTCAGGATTTATCTGGACATCAATCTCTTCTGCCTCTGGGAGCACTGCAACAGTGACGGCAGATGTATGGATCCTGCCCTGTGCCTCGGTCTCGGGAACCCTCTGGACCCTGTGGACTCCGCTCTCGTACTTGAGCCTGCTATAAACCCTGCCGCCCTGTATGGAGAGTATTATTTCTTTGAATCCCCCGATTCCAGTGGCGTTCTGGCTCATGATCTCCACCTTCCAGCCCTTTTCTTCTGCATAGCGTGTGTACATCCTGAAGAGATCCGCGGCAAAAAGGGCTGCCTCCTCCCCGCCCGTGCCCGCCCTTATCTCGAGCAGGATATTTTTTTCATCGTTTGGGTCCTTGGGGAGCAAGAGGAGTTTTAGCTTGTGTTCCAGCTCAGAGCTTTTGGCCTTCAAGGAGTCGATCTCTTCCTTGGCCAGCTTTCGCATCTCCGGGTCAGGGTCGTTAAGGAGGGTGCGGCTTTCTTCTATCTCTTCCTGGACCGAGTTGTATTCCCTGAAGGTGGCTACAATGGGACTCAGCATCTTGTGCTCTTTGAGATATTTTTGATATAGCTCCTGATTCTGGATTACCTCTGGTTGGGCCAGGTTCTTTTCCAGCTCATCGTAGCGCTCTTCTATCTCTTTGATCTTTGCAAACATTCTACCGAGACCTCTCATCAATCTTGTTCGTATGGAGAAGTTAGATGGTGCGGGCAGAATGCCCCAATTAAAGGGGCCACTACAGTTGAAGGATATAGTTCAGGAGGCTAAGTCCCTCCCACCTTTGTGGAGGGACTTGGTAAGTGTTGGAAGGGATTACAAAGTATCTTACGATTTTTCCTTATTTTCTTTGTTTTCAAACTTGGCATATTTTCTTCTAAAACGCTCCACCCGCCCAGCAGAGTCCACCAGCTTCTGTTTGCCAGTAAAGAAGGGATGACATTTTGAGCAGATTTCCACCTTTATCTCTTTTACAGTGGAGCCGGCTTCAAATTCATTACCACAGGCGCACTTAATCTTTGCCTTATAATATGGGGGATGTATGTTGGGTTTCATGTTAACTCCTTTCGGTCCACAAACTGAAATGTCCCTCTATTCGCTCATGGAGGCCAGAAATTCTTTATTATCTTTTGTTCCCTTCATTTTTTCAAGCAAAAATTCCATGCTGTCCACCGGGGTAAGGGGGGCCAGTAATTTTCGCAAGATCCAGATGCGATTGAGATCCGACTCTGGCAACAACAACTCTTCTTTCCTGGTCCCGGAGCGATTGATGTCCATGGCAGGGAAGGTACGGCGGTCGGCGAGCTTGCGGTCAAGGTGTATCTCCATGTTACCGGTTCCCTTGAACTCCTCAAAGATTACCTCGTCCATACGGCTGCCGGTCTCAATGAGGGCAGTGGCAATAATGGTCAAGCTGCCACCCTCTTCCACATTTCTGGCGGCTCCAAAGAAGCGCTTGGGCTTGTGAAGGGCATTGGAATCAAGCCCGCCCGAGAGGATCTTACCGCTGGGAGGAACTGTGGCATTGTATGCCCTTGCAAGCCGGGTGATACTGTCAAGGAGTATCATGACATCCAGCTTGTGCTCCACCAGTCGCTTGGCCTTTTCCAGGACCATTTCCGCCACTTGGACGTGTCTCTGAGGCGGCTCGTCAAAGGTGGAGCTTATGACCTCGGCGTCTACGGATCGCTGCATGTCTGTCACTTCCTCTGGTCTTTCATCGATCAAGAGCACGATCTTGTGGATTTCAGGGTGGTTCTTGGTGACGCTGTTTGCAATGTTCTGGAGCAACATGGTCTTACCCGTCCGCGGAGGGGCAACAATAAGCCCCCTCTGCCCCTTTCCGATGGGTGTCAGGAGATCCATTATCCTGGTGGAATAGTTGTCAGGCGTGGTCTCCAGCTTGATCCTCTCCTGGGGATAAAGAGGAGTGAGGTTGTCAAACAATATCTTTTCCCTGGCCGTCTCAGGGTCTTCGTGATTGACCTTTTCCACTTTCAAGAGGGCAAAATAGCGCTCTGAATCTTTTGGAGGCCTGATCTGACCAGAGATGGTGTCCCCGGTCCTGAGATTAAAGCGCCTTATCTGGGAAGGCGAGATATAGATATCGTCTGGTCCGGGGAGATAGTTTGCATCAGGAGCTCGCAGGAAGCCGAACCCATCTGGCAGTATCTCCAGGACCCCCTCTCCGTAGATCAACCCATTGCGCTCGGAGTGGGCCTGGAGCAAGGCAAAGACCAGGTCCTGTTTGGGCATCCTGGAAGCCCCTTCAATGTTGAATTCCTTGGCAAGATTGGTCAATTCGCTGATTTTCATTTTTTTGAGTTCTACTAGATTCATGATCATGGCTCCATTACTAGTTGATCTTCTTGGTTTTTTGGATCATTTTTTCGAGGGAGCAATACAGTGGGAAGCCTACCCAGGAGTCGCCAAAAGATCTTTTAAGGCCCGTATCTCAATGTTTGGAAGACTGTTCCCAATGAATCAGATCCGCGAAAAAGAATTGGCGATTCAGAAGAATTGCCGTGAAGAATCAATATGGAATTCGTCTCTTCAACGAATCCCCGAAAGGCAGGATAGCTACCTATTTTTTTATAATCTATAGTTATCATGCCTTAATTGTCAAGCGCTTTCTTCCTTTGTATTGTACAGAGCCTCTATTAGTTCCCTCATGTCTGGTGCCGCTGTTGCCTCGAACCTCAGTGGCTTCCCGCTCACCGGATGCGCAAAAGAGAGCCTGCAGGCATGAAGCATCTGACGCTGTGGTGGGGGGATCTTCATCACCCTGTAGTACTTGGTGCGCTTCCACCAGTTTCTTCCATATCCATATACCGGGTCCCCCACCACTGGATGGCCCGAGTGGGCCATGTGGACCCTGATTTGATGAGTCCTCCCGGTGCGTATATCCACTTCCAACAAGTCAAAATCTCGATTTATTGTATCCCTTTTGCACCACAGGGTCAGGGCGTATTTGCCGCCCCCCTTGACCACGGCCATTTTCTTTCTGTTCTTGGGATGCCTTCCAATGGGAAGCTCTATCCTCCCCTCAAGGGCCTCCATAGGGCCGTGGACCATGGCAAGGTAGCGCTTGTTCACCTCTCCCCCTTTGAATTGTTTTACAAGGGCCCTGTGAGAAAAATCATCTTTTGCCACCACCATTAATCCCGAGGTGTCCTTGTCCAGTCTATGGACTATACCAGGTCTTTCCACCCCTCCGATGCCCTTCAAACACCTGCAGTGGTGTAGCAAGCCGTGAACCAGGGTTCCCGAGGGATGTCCTGGAGCCGGGTGGACCACCAAGCCAGGCGGCTTATTTAGCACCAGGATGTGCTCATCCTCGAACAGGATCTCAAGGGAAAGGGGCTCAGGAGTAATCTCGTAAGGGACAGGCGGAGGAATTGACACCCAGACCCTGTCGCCCGGCCTTAGCCTGTAACTGGGCTTAACCGTGGTATCATTGACGCGAACCAGGGCCTGCCGGATAAGGTTTTGAACCCTGGCCCTTGAAAGATCTGGGCACCTGGATGCCACAAAGAGGTCGAGGCGTTCTCCTTGGTCTTTTGCCTGGGCCTCGAATTCCTCTACTTTCGGCCGGATAGAATTGCCCCTTAAACTGTCCCGGGCCACCAGGGCGCTCTCACCACTTTTAAGAAAAAAGGCTGTCCAGATCCTTCTCTACCTGTTCTTCATTGACATTTTTTGCAAGAGAGATCTCTTTGACAAGGAGGCTCCTGGCAGTATCAAGCATCTTCCTTTCGCCAAAAGATAGGTCCTTTTCCAGCTTCAGCATCAACAGATCACGATAGACTTCGGCCACCTCAAATACCGAACCGGTCTTGATCTTTTCCATGTATTCACGGTATCTGCGATTCCAGGTCTGATTGTCAATCTGGACATCTCTTTTCTTTAAAATGGAGTAAAGTTTAGGGACCTCTGTTTGACCGATTAGTTCCCGCAATCCCACGTTACCCACATTATTGGTGGGTATCATTATGATCATGTCGTTGTCCAGGATGCGCATGACATAAAAGTCCTGTCGGCAGCCTGAGATCTCTTGGGTCTCTATCTTCTCAATTACTCCGACTCCATGAGCGGGATATACAGCCAAATCTCCTACCTTAAACATTTACTCCTCCACAAAATATGAGTCTCTGTATTTTTACACCAATCTTGATCCTCTCATGAAGGGGCCCGGGCCCAAATCTGCCCAAGCCCCTGTGAGAGGATCAATCCACCTAGAACCTTAACAGAAAACCAGACATTGGCAGGACGGGAGCAATCACAAGAGATACCACGGACATCAACTTGATGAGGATGTTCATGGCAGGTCCAGAGGTGTCCTTGAACGGGTCACCAACAGTGTCTCCCACAACGGCGGCCTTGTGATTGTCAGACCCCTTGCCGCCGAGGTTTCCAGCCTCGATGAACTTCTTGGCATTGTCCCAGGCCCCTCCACCGTTGGCCATGAAGAGGGCCAGGAAGGCGCCCATCACCGTGGCTCCCAGGAGCATGCCGCCAAGGGTCTGCTTGCCCAGCAAGAAGCCCACAGCCACAGGAGTGAGGACTGCCACTAATCCAGGGGCCACCATCTCCTTTAGGGCAGATGTGGTGGCAATGGCCACACAGGTCTTGGGATCAGGTTTTACACCCTCTTTGCCTTCAAGGAGGCCGGGGATTTCCCTGAACTGGCGCCTGATCTCCTCCACAATGCTGAACGCGGCCTTGCCCACCGAGGTCATGGTAAGGGCGGCACAGATCATGGGGACCATGGCCCCGATGAAGACCCCGATTACGACCAGAGGGTCCTTTATGTCTATTATCTTGAGCCCTGCCGCTTGGGTATAGGCCACAAACAGGGCCAAAGCTGTAAGTGCTGCAGAACCAATGGCAAAGCCCTTGCCGATTGCAGCAGTGGTGTTACCCAAGGCATCCAGGCTGTCAGTGATCTTCCTGGTCTCAGGACCCAGCCCGGCCATTTCGGAGATTCCACCTGCATTGTCAGCAATGGGGCCATAGGCATCAACGGTCATGGTGGCACCCACCGTTGCCAGCATGCCCACGGCAGAGAGCCCGATACCATAGATACCCGCTGCAAAATAGCCGATAAAGGTGGCAACACAGATTCCCAGGATGGGGAGATATGTGGATTGCATGCCCACTGCAAGGCCGGCAATGATGACTGTGGCAGGCCCTGTCACAGACTGCTCTGCAATCCTTTTCACCGGGGGACCTGAGGTGTAGTACTCGGCCAGCAAGCCGATGGCAATACCGCAGAGAAGACCGGAGAATACGGCCCAAAATGCACCCATGGGCATCCCTATGCCCTTTGTGATGAGGATGGTGAGCACCACAAAGATGGCTGCCGCAACAAAGGTGGTATACCTGAGGGCCCCGGCAGGGCTGCCCTTCTGGAAGATCTTTATGGAGAAAACCCCCACAAATGAGCTCAAGAGCCCGGCCATCACCACCAAGATGGGCATGGCCATGAATTTTAGCTTTATGGTTGTGGGATCCAGGCCCTTGAGCACCGGAAACTTTTCAAGAAATTCCGGCCCCACTGTAAGAGTAGCACCGATTGCAATGGTTGCTATCACCGAGCCGACATAGGATTCAAATATATCGGCACCCATTCCTGCGATATCACCCACATTGTCTCCCACATTATCTGCAATGACCCCAGGGTTTCGTGGGTCGTCCTCAGGTATCCCTGCCTCGACTTTACCCACCAGATCTGCGCCCACATCTGCTGCCTTGGTGTAAATACCGCCTCCCACACGGGCAAAGAGGGCAATGGAACTGGCTCCCATGGCAAAGCCGTTTATGTATAGAGCAGTATCAGGGCTTCCTCCGTAATACCAGAACCAGAAACCCAATCCCAGCAGTCCAAGGCTTGCCACGGCAAGTCCCATGACTGAGCCTGAAAAATATGAGACATTGAGGGCCTTGGCCTGGCCATGCTTGTTGGCCGCCTCAGCGGTCCTGGAATTGCCCCTGGTGGCTGCGGTCATACCAGAGAAGCCGGCTATCATGGAGCAAAGCGCACCGGTCACAAATGCAACGGCGGTATTCCAGGAGATCCCCCAGCCCAGTAAGATGAAAACCACCACTATGAAGATCACTAGGGCCGAGTACTCCTTTTTCAGGAAGGCCATAGCACCTTCATGTATCATTTCTTCCAGGTCCTGCATGAGTTGGTTGCCGTTAGGCTGGGATTTGACATACTTGTAGATGAGAAATGCGATGATCAACCCCAGAATCCCTAGGAAAGGAGCATAAACAGTTAGTCCCTGCATCAGCTTTGTACCTCCTTGTCTGCTAAGTTTTGGCAATTGACCTTTGTCATTGCCGCATCAACCCCCTCTAATACAAACAGTTCACAGGCCCGAACAGCCAGAGAAACTACCTCCTCCACAAGATCCATCTGATCCTGGTAAAATGGAGAAAGCACATAGTCCTCAATGGCTTCACCATGTAGCGGACGCCCTATGCCTACCTTCACCCGGGGGAAATTGTCAGATCCAAGCTCCTCTATTATTGAACCGACCCCCTTGTGTCCTCCAGCCCCGCCACCTCGGACCACCTTGACCCTCCCCAGGGGAAGATCAAGATCGTCGTGAATCACCAGGATCTGGTCCGGGTGGAGCTGGTGGTGTTGGGCGCACGCCTTTACGCTAACCCCGCTTCTGTTCATATAGGTGATCGGGCACAAAAGTATGACACTCTTTCCATTGATCTGAGTCCTTCCGCTCCTGGCTTGAAATTCATGGCCCGTCAATCCAACTCCCAACTCACGACACCAGGCCTCAACGACCATGAAGCCCACATTGTGCCTTGTGAACCGGTACCGCTCACCGGGATTTCCGAGCCCAACCACCAGGATCACTTTCTACTGTCCAATTCACCCCCTTTCATCTATTCTTTATTGCTCTCTACAGTTTTCTGTTCTTCTTCTGCCTCTTCGACCTCTTCGGCCAGTTCCTCGGCCGTCACAGCCGGGGCCACAACCACGGCTATGGTGGTCTCTGGTTCATCCTCCACTTCAATGCCTTCCGGAAGCTGGAGGTCTTTGACATGGATGGCATCCCCAATCTCGAGCCCGGAGACATCTACATGAACGGAGTCGATCAACTTATCAGGCAGACAGGTAATGGTCAGCTCACGGAGTGCGTGCTGAAGCACCCCTCCCTTGCTCACTCCGACAGGGGTGTTGTCAAGGATGATGGGGATTTCAAAGGTCAATTCCTTATCCATTGATATGGCATAAAAGTCGGCATGGAGAAACGTGTCTTTTACCGGATCTGTCTGAAGCTCCTTAAGCATTACCTTCTTAATCTCAACCCCTGCGTCAGTTTGCAGGTGAAGATCCAAGAAAATGTTTTCTCCGGTTGCCCTGTTTACCACCCTCAGGAGTTCAGGATAGTCCACTGCAATCATGACCGGCTCGGTATCCGGTCCATAGAGGATGGCAGGGACCTTTTTTTGTCTGCGCAATTTTCTGGCAGCAGACTTGCCTTTTTGGTCTCTCATTTGGGCATTTAGTGATAATTGCTCCATTTTTTATTTTGCCTCCAATAAATAAAATTTTTCACAAACTCGCAAACAAAAAATGCCCCTTGTCCCAGGGCATGCTACTAAACAAACAATGTGCTCACAGAATGGGAGCTATATATCCTCTTAATGGTCTCGCCCAACAACTGGGCGATGGAAAGCACGGTGATCTTCTTGCAGTTCCTTGCCTTTTCGTTCAGAGGGATGGTATTTGTAACCACAAGATGGTCGATGGGTGAACTCTCTATCCGCTCAATGGCAGGGCCTGAGAGCACCGGATGCGTACAGCAGGCATAGATCTTGTTCGTATTTCTGTGTTGCAAGGCCACTGCTGCCTGGGTCAAGGTCCCTGCCGTATCAACCATATCGTCCAGTATAATTGCGGTTTTACCTTCCACTTCGCCGATGATGTTCATGGCCTCTGATACATTAGGGGCATCGCGGCGCTTGTCTATTATGGCAAGAGAGGCATTCAGCCTTTTGGCAAAGGCCCGAGCCCTTTCAACACCACCAGCGTCAGGGGATACGATCACCAGATCGTCGGCAAAATGCGTTCTCAGATATTTCAGCAGGATGGGCGCTGCAAAGATGTTGTCCACCGGGATGTTGAAATAACCCTGTATCTGCCCTGCATGCAGGTCCATGGAGACCACCCTGTTTGCGCCCGCAATGGTTATGAGGTCTGCCACCAATTTCGCGCTGATGGGCACCCGTGGTTTTACCTTCCTGTCTTGTCGGGCGTATCCGTAATAAGGGATGACCGCGGTAACCCTCTGGGCCGAGGCCCTGCGAAGGGCATCCATCATGATGAGGAGTTGCATGAGGTTGTCGTTTACAGGGGGGCAGGTGGATTGCAGCACAAACACATCGCGACCCCGAACGTTTTCTCCGATCTCCACCTGGATTTCGCCGTCGCTGAAGGTCTTTGCAGTGACCTTGCCCGGCTCAATGCCAAGGTATTCACACACTTCCTGTGTAAGGCTGGGGTTTGAGGTTCCGCCAAATAATTTCATTTCAGCTCTCAGGCTCATTGCCGCACAAAAAATGGCTGGGGTGGGAGGATTCGAACCTCCGAATGCGGGCTCCAAAGGCCCGTGTCTTACCACTTGACGACACCCCAGCGGCGGATTTTTTATTGGATCTCTCGGCCTCCCACTGGGTGACGATAAAAACCTCACCCTTTTGGGTCCGTTTTAATGCATCAGCCGCCTTCCGGGCCATGTCGCGGTCCAGGAATAGACCGAACACACTCGGCCCGCTGCCAGACATCAAGGCCCCTTCTGCTCCTGTCTCAATGAGATGCCTCTTTATCTCTTCTATCTCCGGGTGGCGTTGCACCGTGACCGATTCAAGGTCATTTTCAAGCAGAAGGGAGACTTGAAAATCCTCTTTTCTCAACCCCTTGAGTATATCTGAGATGGGGCTTTTTGTCAACTCTAATTTGAGTTGTGAATAGGCCCACGAGGTGGAGACCTGTATGGGGGGAACTACTATAACATACCAAAATGACGGCCAATTCTCAATTGGTGTGAGAACATCCCCAATGCCTCTGGCAAGGCTTGGGGTGGGACGGAGGAAGAAGGGTACATCGGCGCCCAGGCGCCTTGCCAGCCCTTTGAGGGTCTTGAAAGGTAAGGGGTGGTCAAAAATCTCATTAAGGGCGGTAAGCGTAAAGGCTGCATTGCTGCTTCCTCCTCCAAGCCCGGCTGCCACAGGGATCTTCTTCTGGAGCCTGATTTCAATCCCCGGCTCTATCCCAGAGGCAGAAAAAAACTCCCTTGCTGCCGCATAGACGAGATTCTCCTCCGGTGGGGGGAGCAGCCTGCCGGTGCACTTGAGAGTGGTCCGCCCTTTGGAGGCTTGATAAAATTCCAGCCGGTCACAAAGGCCTACGGGCACCATTATGGATTCCAGGTCATGGTAGCCGTCCTCCCTTTTTCCCACCACCTTGAGGCGCACATTGATCTTTGCAGGGCAGTGGCAAATATAGGGTAGGCACTGAGCCATGGGCCTCAATCCCAAACCTTTAAGGTCAGGAATAAGGTGGAGTCCTGGCGCTTGACCAAAAAAAGGATTACATCGCCCTTTTTATACCTTGAAAGCAGGCGGTTAAATTGGTCAATATCGGTTACCTTTTTCTGATCCACTTCCAGGATGAGGTCTCCTGGTCGCAGTCCGGCCTCACTGGCAGGGGAGGGTTGTTCCACCTGCAGCACCACCAGGCCTTCTTCATCAGGAGAGATATCGAACCGCTGTGCCAGAGAAGGGGTTAGCTCTTTTACCACCATGCCAAGCTCAAGGCTCTCCTTTTCTGAGGCCTGGGCCACCTCCTCCTCTTTCATTTCTCCGATGCGCACACGAAATTTCTTTTTCCTGCCCTTTCGGATCACAATCACTTCCACTTTTTTGCCCACAGGAGTGGTTGCCACTATGTAGGGGAGGTCATTCATCTCATGGATCTCTTTGCCGTCAAAAGATACGATCACATCTCCCCTTTTGATGCCCGCCTTGTCGGCAGGACCTCCCTCGACCACATCGGCAACTAGTGCACCCTTGGCCTCTTCCAGCCCCAACTTTTCCTTGAGCTCTGGGGTGATCTTCTGGATCATCACGCCCAGCCATCCCCTCACCACCTTGCCCTTCTTGAGTTGGGGCAGGAGCTGTTTTGCCATGTTGATTGGAATGGCAAAACCGATTCCAATGCTCCCACCACTTCGAGTGAAGATGGCCGTGTTGATACCTATCACCTCGCCGGCCATGTTGAGCAGAGGGCCGCCACTGTTTCCAGGATTTATCGGGGCATCGGTCTGAATAAAGTTATCATAGGCGCCTGCTCCTATGCGCCGATACTTGGCACTCACGATTCCTGCGGTCACACTGTGGCCCAGACCAAAGGGGTTTCCAATGGCTATCACCCAGTCGCCCACCTCCAGCTTGTCTGAATCCCCCAGGGGCAAGGGCTTCAAGGGATGGTCTGTTTTTATGCGGATAAGGGCGAGATCGGTCTTGGGGTCGCGGCCCACGATCTCCGCGTCCAGTTCTGTGTCATTGGCAAGCTTCACCCTTATCTCGTCGGTGCCTTCCACCACGTGATTGTTGGTCAGGATGTAGCCCGCCTTATCAATAATAAAACCCGACCCCAGGCTCTTTTGCCTGAAGTTCTTGGGCATGTGATCCCTGAAAAAGCGCTCAAAAAATTCCCTGAAGGGATCATCCTGGCCAAAAGGCCCGTGAAAGGGAAACGGGATTCCCCTGTGTCCTTTTATTACCTTTACGGTGCTAATGTTGACCACAGAGTCCTTGGCCTTCTTTACAAGGCCTGAAAAAGAGGGAGGGGCTTGCGGTGGGACCGTCCCCCTGGCCCATGGGGTCTCGAGTGTCAGAAACAAAAATAGGACGACAATTAGGGTTACGAGCCCCGCGTATCGCAAAGAGGTTGTTTTTTGCATGGCGTTATCTCTCCTTATGAAGCGGCCTTCACGTATTTCCACCTGAGATCGGTGAGCACGGCATCTATGAATCTCTGCTCCTCCTCGGTGAGATTCCCCTTGGTCTTTTCTTTGAGCATGGCAATGGTGTCAATGGTGTGCTTTGCAAGCTCAAGGTCCTTTTTCCTCTCTCCTGTTTGAGGGTCCGGGATCTCACCAAAGTGAAGGAGGGCAGAGGAGCTAAGGCTGAAAATAAAAGAGGTGAAAGTCACCTCAGGCAGTGGTCCTCGTGGCCGTTCTTGGGCCTCTTGTCGGCTTTGAGATGTATCTTTTGCCTGGGGCCCTTGGTCTTTTTTTTCTTCAGGCCTTTTTTTGTGCTCCTCTTTCAGTTCTCCCTTTTCGTCCAACGCCCGTTTGTCTTTGATAATGAATCCTTTTTCCTGCTCGTTCATGGTCTCACTCCAATGTTGGGATACTAAAGTTCGATCCTACGCACTGAGAAGACATGCTCCAGATCCTGGAGTTGTTTCAAGACAGAGTCGTCAGCAGGGGTGCTGGTGGCCAGGAATATTATGTTTTGTTGTTTGTTCTTTTCCTCTCCCACCTGCATGCGCGAAATATTTACATTGTTCTTGCCCAGTGTGGTGCCGATGGTGCCGATCACACCAGGGATGTCTCTACTGTGAATCAACAGGTTGTGGCCTTCTGGAATGGCCTCAAGGTAGAAGTTGTTTATCCTCAAGATCCTAGGGAACTTCTTCCCAAAGATGGTCCCTGCCACAACGTTTTCACCTTCCAGGCTTTTTACAGCCACGCGGACCAGGCTGGTAAAATCTTCTGATGTCTCACTCTTGGATTCAATAACTTTAATGCCCCTCTCCTTGGCGATAACAGGGGCGTTGACAAAGTTCACCCCGTCCTTTATGGGGGTGAGCAATCCTTTTAACAAAGCAGTGGTGAGGGGGGTTACATCAAACTGGGCCACGGAGCCAGAGTAACTGACCTGGACCTCCGTTATGGCGGTATCAGCGAGCTGGGCCTGTAACAGGCCAAGGCGTTCAACCAATGTCACATAAGGCCTGAGGGTGGTCATCAATTCAGCACTGATGCTGGGCACATTCACTGCGTTTTGGACGGTTCCGTGAAGCAGATAGGCCACCACCTGGTTAGCAATGATTTTTGCAACATTTTCCTGGGCCTCTCTTGTGGAGGCCCCCAGATGGGGAGTGCAAATGAAGTTGGGCAGCTCCATGAGTTTTATCTTGCCAGGGGGCTCTTTTTTAAACACATCCAGGGCCGCCCCTGACAGCAGGCCTGATTTTAGCGCATCATAGAGGTCATCTTCATTCACAATCCCGCCCCTGGCACAATTTATCAACATGGCACCCGGTTTCATCTTGGCAAATGTGTCCTTGTTAAACATGTTGGTGGTCTCGTCAGTCTTTGGCGTGTGAATGGTGACAAAATCAGCCCTGGCCAGCAGTTCGTCAAAGGATACGGGTTCAAAGTCCAGTTTTTCGATGGTCTCTGGCTTTATGTACGGATCATAAACTATCACCTTCATCTTCAGGCCCTTGGCCCTGTCACCCACGATCCTGCCTATGTGGCCAGCGCCCACCAGTCCCAGGGTCTTGTTGTAGAGCTCTCGACCCTGGAGCTTCTTTTTCTCCCACTTGCCCTCCCTCAGAGAGGCGGTGGCCTGAGGGATGTTGCGGGCAAGGGAGAGTAACAAGGCTATGGCATGTTCTGCAGTGGTGATGGTATTGCCCTCGGGGGCGTTCATTACCACTATCCCCCTGGCACTGGCTGCAGGGATGTCCACATTGTCCAGTCCGATACCAGCTCTCCCGATCACCCGCAGCTTATGGGCAGCATCTATGATATCAGCGGTTACCTTTGTGGCACTCCTGATTACCAGGGCGTCATACTGCCCTATTATTCCTCTTAGCTCCTCGTGTGTGAGCCCTGTGTTGACATCCACCTCGATACCAGGGGTATCTTCAAAGATCTTGATCCCCACCTCGGCCAGATTATCACTTACAAGTACCCTCATGGTCCCCCCCGTGTCTCTGGTGTTCTATTCAGATACGGCGATCCTAAATCATTTTTTATCTTAATTGGACATCCCTGTGTTGTAAAGTAAAAGCAGATACTTTGCCACTCAAGGGCATAGGTCTAGGGTGAGATTGGTCAGGCAATGATCTTGCTGTTGATCAAGGTCTCCGCAGCCTCCCTTGAATAACCCAATTCTTTGAGGATTTCAGGGGCACAAGAGCGCTCCATATCAGGAATTTGTCCAGCCTTTCCAGGGGTCCTTGAAAGACAGGGCACAGGGCGGGGTTGGATCATATCCTTGTGTTCGAGGAACAAGTGGCGGTGTTTGTTGTGGGGGTGTTGGGCCGCTTCGGCCAGGTCCAGCACAGGGGCTACACAGGCATCCGTTCCCTCAAAGAGTGCCATCCATTCATCGCGGGTCTTGGTCTTAAAAACCTGGGCAAATCTAGCTTTTATTTCGGGCCAGGCCTGGGTATTGTTTTGCTCAGGCAGTGAGGAGGGATCAATCCCCATAATTCTCAGAAGCTCCTGGTAAAAGCGCTCCTCAATTGCCCCCACGGCCAGGAATTTGCCGTCAGCGGTTTCATAGGTTTCATAGTATGGAGCACCTGAGTCAAGCATATTGGTGCCTATGTCCAAACTCATGAGCCCGTGGGCCCACATGCTGAAAAGGAAGGTTATGAGGCTGGTGGCCCCATCCAGCATAGCGGCATCGATTACCTGGCCCTTTCCTGTTTTGCCTCTCTCCAGCAAGGCTAGCAGCACCCCAAAGGCACAAAGGAGCCCTCCGCCTGCAAAGTCCCCCAATACATTGCAAGGGGCCAGGGGTTTTTCACCCTTTCTCCGGAAAAGGGATAGGGCCCCTGAGAGGGCAATGTAATTGATGTCATGGCCTGCCATTTTTGCATAGGGCCCTGTTTGGCCCCATCCTGTCAGCCTCGCATAGATCAGAGAGGGGTTGATCTCCAGGGCCACCTCAGGACCCAGACCTAATTTCTCCATCACCCCGGGCCGGTAAGGCTCTATCAGCACATCATATTCCTTGATCATATCCTTTACCACCTTGGCTCCTCTGGGGTTTTTGAGGTCTATCTTTATGAAGCGCTTTCCCCGGTGAAATGGGTTTCTGTTCATTATGTTGGGGATTTCAGGCCCCTTGCCACTGATCCTATCCACCACCACCACCTGGGCCCCGAAGTCAGCCAGTAGCATGCCGCAGTAAGGCGATGGGGCAAGGCCTGCCATCTCTATCACCTTGATTCCATCCAATGGACGAGGTTCTTTTAGGGCAACGTGATCCATGAATAACATCCTCCCATCCAAACTCTGAAAGGATCATACCAGAGGAAGCCACCTTTCAACCATCCCTAATTCACAAAAAACCCCCTCCCTGACGGGCAGAGAGGGGGTTTGCAGATAATAACCTGTCTCTAAAGGACCTTGATCTTATAAACCTGATTAGAGTCAGGGTCAATTACGTGCACACCGCAAGCAATACATGGGTCAAAGGAATGGACGGTCCGCAAGATCTCAAGGGGCTTTTTGGGATCGGCAACCGGTGTTCCAATCAATGCCTCTTCCACTGGCCCAAGCTTGCCGTTCTTGCATCTAGGACCGAGATTCCAAGTGGAAGGCACTACATACTGATAGTTCTTTATCTTTCCTTTTTCTATCTCTATCCAGTGACCCAAAGATCCCCTGGGCACATCGTTGAGGCCTACGCCCATACCTGTCTTAGGCATCTCCCAGGACTCGTAGGTTTTGTTGTTGCCCTTTTTGAGAAGGCCCACCAGTTCCATGATCCACCCTTCCATGGCATCTCCAATGGCCACGGTCTCAATGCAGCGGGCCGCAGTCCTACCCAAGGTGGAAAAGAGAGCGGTTACGGGCACGTCAAGTTTGCTCAATACGGTGTTGACCAAGGCCTTGATCTCTTTCTTTCCATAGGCGTAGGCCACCAGGACTCGGGCAAGGGGGCCAACTTCGCAGGGCTGATCTTCGTAACGCGGTGCCTTGAACCACGAATACTTGGAAGAGGTGTCATAGTCGCCATGCTGTGGGTTGGTTTCACCTTCAAACGGGTGCTTGGCAGCCTTGCCCTTGTACCAAGAATGGGCAACATGTTCTGTGACCTTGTCCTGCTCGGCCATCTTTACGCCATTGAGGTTCCGGTTGAGAATTACCCCTCTCGGCATGAATAGACTTTCGGGCTCGTTGTCTCCTTCAGGGAATTCACCCCATGCCAAGAAGTTGGTGGTTCCGCCGTAGTTTGCCCAATCTTTATAAAAGGAAGCAACGGCCAGCACGTCCGGCAGGTAAACATTCTTGATGAAATCCTGGGTCTCTTTCCAGACATATAGGAACTCGGCTATTCGATCAGGGGTGAGGTCTTTGACACAGGTCACACCACCCACAACCAGGGTTTGCAAGTGAGGGTTCTTGGCCCCAAAGATTGCGTGCATACGTGCGGCCTTGGCCTGGAGTCGCAGGGCCTCTATGTAGTGAGCCGCTGCCATAAGGTTTGCCTCAGGGGGCAGCTTGTAGGCCGGATGGCCCCAATAGGCATTGGCAAACGGACCTAGCTGGCCGCTTTCAACAAAGGTCTTGAGCCTTTCTTGGACTTGCTTGTAGTAAACAGCTCCTCCCCAAGGAGCGTTGCTTACATTGTCTGCAAGGGATGCGGTTTTCTTGGGATCGGCCTTGAGTGCACTTACAATATCCACCCAGTCGAGTGCGTGGAGGTGATAAAAGTGGACAATGTGATCATGCTGGAATTGCGCACCATGGAGTAAGTTTCTTATAATTCTAGCTACTGGAGGAATCTTGACTCCCACTGCGTTTTCAATTGCCCTCACCGAGGACAAGTAATGGGTGTAAGTTCAGACCCCGCAGGAGCGTTGCACAAACAAGGGCGCGTCTCTGGGGTCCCGCCCTCTGAGGATGATCTCAATTCCGCGGAACATCTGGCCTGAGCTCCAGGCATTGACAACCTTGCCACCGGAAACCTCCACCTCGATACGGAGGTGGCCCTCAATCCTTGTAATCGGATCTATCGTAATTCTCTTTCCCATTTCATCTCCCTCTCTTTCTCTATGGTTGTAAAACGATCACAGAATCACATTCAGTCCCTATTCAGCCTGCTCAAAGAAGGGGGTCATCTTGTCCCAAAAATTGGGCTCACTGCAACCAATACAGGGATGACCAGCTTCAATGGGCCAGCTTGTGCCGTCGTTGAATTTGGCTATAGGACAGTTGTTGTAAGTGTCAGGTCCCTTGCAGCCCATATTGTAGAGGCAGTATCCCATGGCGGCTTCTTCTGAGCCAAATTCCTCCACGAACTCGTCATTCTCATAATGGGCCCTCCTGGGACATTGGTCGTGAATCGTTTTACCATAGGCAAAGAGTGGACGGCCAAGGTCATCAAGGGCGGGCAGCTTACCAAGCAATAGATAGTTGACCACAGTGCCTATCAGATTTACGGGATTTGGGGGACATCCAGGGATATTTAGGGTCTTGATACCCAGGGCCTCGCTCACTCCCTTGTATCCTCCAGGATTGGGGGCTGCAGCCTGGACCCCTCCAAAGGAGGAGCAAGTGCCGTAACAGATCACGGCTTTGGCTTTGGGGCACACATCCTTTGCAATTTCCAGGAAGGTCCTGCCCCCGATTTTTCCATAGGCGCCGTTATACTTGGTGGCAATGGCCCCTTCCACCACGCAGATGAATTTTCCTTTGTACTTTTCCACGGCCGAGTGCAAGGCTTCTTCGGCCTGATGACCTGCAGCGGCCATTATGGTCTCGTGATATTCGACTGATAGGATCTCCAGGACCAGTTGGTCAATCCATGGGTACATGGACCTCAGGAGCGACTCAGAACACCCGGTACACTCGGCAAAGTGAAGCCACACCACCGGGGGCCGCTGTTTTGGTGCCGCGAATACCTCAGCCACCTTTGGGACGAAAGAGGAAGATAGCCCAAGGGTGGCGGTGAGGAATCCGCAGTATTTCATGAAGTCTCTCCGTGTTATCCCCTTCTCGGCCAGTTTCTCGTAGAATTCGGTTTCATCTCTTCTCATGCGGCACCTCCATGATGCTATTGGTTAAAGGAAAATATACAAACACCCATAGACTTTTTGTCCCGTAGAATTAGAAAAAATTTGATGGCTTTGTCAATAGTTTTTTATTCTGTTTTCCCATTGTTTTTAATGTGATCAGTCCTTCATAAGCTTTGAAAAAGGGCCTTACTCCATCCGGGAGGGAGATGAAAGGGAGGATTATCCTTTACAAGCCAATCTTATGGCTATAATATGACTACAATATAACTATCCAGGGTCTGTGTATGAAAGGGAAATACAAGGGAAGCAGTATTCTGGTGGTGGGAGGAGGCATATCAGGGCTTATAGCAGGCCAGGAGCTTTCTGCCCTGGGCGCCCAGGTCCTGCTGGTAGAAAAGGACCATTTTATCGGGGGAAGAGGGGCAAGGCTGGCGTGCAAGGCAACGGAGCATTGTCTCAAGTGCAACAAGTGCCTGGTGGAAGATACGCTTAGACTGGTCAATGAAGAGAAGCCCTTTACCATTAAGACCCTCACCACGGTCGAGGTGCTGAAAAAGCACGATGGTGGGTTTCAGGCCCTGCTCTCCACCCTCAATCCTGTGATAGACCCCGAAAAATGCACAAACTGTGGTGAATGCCTCTCGGCCTGCCCATTCAAGAGAGAGGGTGCCTTTATTGTTGCCCCATCGCCCAACATGCATCCCTTTTACGCCATAGAACCCAAACTTTGCCGGTGTAGTGAAACACGGCCATGCCAAGATGCCTGTCCGCAAGGGGCCATTGATTTTCAAAAAGGAAGTTCAAGGTGGACTTACAATTGCGATGGAATTGTGCTGGCCTCTGGCTTTAAACCTTATGACCCCTCCAATGAGGCGAGATACGGGGTGGGACGCTTTAGGAACATAATTACTGCCGTGGACCTGGAACAGATGTTAAGGGATGAGCTGGCCGTTGAACCAACAGCCGGCGGGGATAGGATCAGGGTGGCATTTGTCCAATGTGTGGGCAGTCGAAACCCGAGGATCCAAAGGGATTACTGCTCCAGGGTTTGTTGCGGGTATGCCTTGAGGATGGCCTTCAGGCTCCTCCACAGGCAACCTGATTTGGATATCACCTTTTTCTACATGGACATACAGAATTTTGGGAAGAATTTTGAGAAATATTATCGAGAGGCCCGAGAAAAGATCAGGCTTGTGAGAGGTCTCCCGGGGGATTTCTACGGGCTTGAAAGCGGGGCGGTGAGGCTTAGCCTCTATGATGCTGAAAAGGGCGCCACCATGGTAGAGGATTTTGACTTGGTGGTGCTCTCCGTGGGCATCGGCCCCAACTCTGAGGAGATCTTGAATGTCAGTGGATCATTGGAAATAGGGAAAAATGAGATGGGTTTTTTGACACAAGAAGGGAGCGGTCAAGGTGTAGTGATTGCAGGATCCGCCCAGGGCCCCATGGATGTATCGGAGAGCATTTCATCGGCAATGGCCGCTGCCCTTCAACTTGCACAGCACCTTGGTCTCACAAAGGAATGAGGGATTCAGTGCCAAC
>JALVMN010000382.1 GCA_027027005.1 Desulfobacterales bacterium
CTTTTCACCGATGCCATTCTCAAGGGAAGGCCCATTGATGTCTATAACTACGGCAACATGAGACGGGACTTCACCTATATTGACGACATCGTAGATGGCACCCTTGCCTCCTTGGAAAGGGCGTTTCGTTATGAGATTTTCAACTTGGGCAACTCAAAACCTGTAGAGCTCATGGACTTTATCCAAACCCTTGAGCGTGAACTCGGGATGGAGGCGCAAAAAAACCTCCTCCCCATACAACCTGGGGACGTGCCAGAGACTGCAGCAGACATAGAGAAGAGCAGGCAGTTGTTGGGCTATGAGCCGAAGGTCACAGTGGCAGAAGGAATAAGAGAGTTTGTGGCCTGGTATCGTGATTATTACAAAGTATAAACTACCCCTTGCCCGCCCAATGGATTGGCCGCGGGCAAAGGTTTTGAAGAGCTCTCATTACCCATAAAACATTGAGCATGGGGGATTGGGTGAAATGCAAGGCCTAAGGCTGAAAGGTTTCAGTGAAAATCGTACCATCACCAGGCAAAGGGAGAGGGGGAAAGGGTTGAGTGCTCATTTTGAGTCATCCCATTTCAAAGAGTCAAACAGGTTGGTGCTTGATTTAACTTATGCCTTTGATGCCCCTGATGGAAGGCCAATAACCAGGGAGGACATGGAGCGAATTATTCCCCAGGTCATGGATGCCCACCATGCTCTCAAGGAAGGTAGGGGAGATATATATGACGGCGATGTGGCCATGATCGGGTGGCAGGACCTCCCTGAGAAGATAGAGAAAGGGCATCTGGATGAGATCAAGAGTTCCACCCAGGAGCTTTCCTCAAAGATAGATGCCTATGTCTCTTTGGGGATTGGTGGGTCTTACCTTGGAGTGGAGGCAACCATTCAGGCGCTCACCCACCGCTTCTTCAATCAATTGTCTAGGGATCAGCGCGGTGGGGCTCCAGAGATCTATTTCCTGGGGCAGAATATGGATCCTGATTTTTTGAGGGATACTTTGGATATGCTCCATGGCAAAAGGGTCGGGCTCAATGTGATCTCCAAGTCAGGGACCACCACAGAGACCGCTGTGGTGTTCCGGATCCTCGAAAAACTCCTGGAAGATAATTGGGGCCGTGGAACACGGGAGCTCATAGTGGTCACCACTGATAAAGAAAGAGGTGCCCTGAGGGAACTGGCCCGCAGGAAAGGTTACAAGAGTTTTACAATTCCTGACGATGTGGGGGGGCGCTTTTCTGTGCTTACAGATGTTGGGCTTGTGGGCCTTGCAATGGCCAATATCGATATCCAAGAATTTGTGGCAGGATTCAGGCACATGCGCAAGTTGTGCCTGACTGACGATTTCTGGGAAAATCCCTGTCTTGTTCATGCAGCCCTGCGGCACTTGGCATGGCTCAAAGGGAAAAAGATCGAGGTGGTTGCCACCAATTCCGTGGCCCTGTATGGCGTGGCCAGATGGATGGAGCAGCTATTTCCTGAAAGTGAAGGTCACCAGGGGCATGGTATGTGGGTTTCTCCTTCCATCTATTCAGAGAAACTTCATGCCAACGGCCAGATGGTGCAGGAAGGAGAGCGGAATATCTTTGAGACATTTCTGTACTTGAAAGAGCCGGACAATGAGGTCTCCATACCAGAGGTAAGGGAGGATCTGGATGGCTTGAATTATCTAATAAAACAAGGCATCGGCATGAGCCACATAAACAGGATGGTGATTGAAGGGCCCGCATATGCCCATTTCAAGGGCGGAGTGCCCAACATCAGTATTGAGATAGCCAGGAGAAATGCCTTCAATCTGGGGCAGATCTATTACATGATGGAGCGCTCAGTGGCCATAAGCGGATATCTGCTGGGCCACAATCCATTTATTCAGCCAGGCGTGGAGGCATACAAGAGGGCCATGTTTGCACTCCTGGGAAAGCCCGGGTTTGAAAAGGCCAGGGAGGAGATTGAGCATGAACTGTCCAGAACAAAGAGAATAAGAATATAAAAATTCCGATTTGCCTTGTCTTGATCACTGGATTTCCTTAAAATAACGCTCCCGCCCACCAAAAGGCGGGAATTTTTTTGTGGATGAGAAACCATGGTCATTGATCGTCCTCTGGTCATTGCCACCAGGAATAAGGGGAAGCTGGCCGAGTTCAGGGAATTGCTTAAAGATTTCCCTATAGAAATCAAGGGGCTTGATGACTTTGGTCCGATCCCGGATGTTGTGGAAGATGGGAAAAGCTTTGAGGAAAATGCCTTGAAAAAGGCCCGCTTCACGGCCAAGGTCCTGGGACTCCCAAGCCTTGCCGACGATTCAGGCCTAATGGTGAAGGCCCTTGGTGGAGCCCCTGGTGTGTATTCTGCAAGATATGCAGGAGAAGGGGCCGATGATCAGGCCAATAATCGGAAGTTGCTTCAGGCCTTGGAGGGTGTGGAGGACAGAGAAGCCGAGTTTGTGTGTGTAATAGCTATTGCTGTCCCCAGGGGGCCGGCCTTGATATACGAGGGCAGATGCCAAGGTGAGATAGCTCATGAGCCCAAGGGAGAAGCCGGGTTCGGGTATGATCCACTTTTTTACTACCCTCCTTTGGATAGGACATTTGCAGAGCTTAGCCGTGAAGAAAAAAACAGGGTGAGCCACAGGGGAAAGGCCATGGCCGAATTGAAGGCAGAGTTCGATAAGGTGCTCAAGTGGCTCCAATTGAGGTTGGAGGAGGAGCCACCCTGAAATTTTAGTTGACAAAGTGTGGGTGAGTGAATATTTTGTTAATAAAGTGAACAAAGCAAGAGGAGGAAAAAATGTTTGAGGTAACAGAAAAGGCAACAGAGATGATCAAGGAATTCCTGAAAGACAGGGAGGAGATCCCTGCCATCAGGATAATGCTGTCCCAAGG
>JALVMN010000383.1 GCA_027027005.1 Desulfobacterales bacterium
ATGTTATAAAGGCAATATCGGCCCGCTATCCAGACCATTCCGAGGTCCACTAGAGAATCTCTCCTGGTAGTCCAACTCAAGCTTCCCCTGTAGTTTTGCCCTGAACTTTTAGGGCTGTGGTTGTCAAAAATTCATCACCTCATACTTGACAAACGCCTCTAATCTCCGTAGTTAGATATGGCTAGCAACAGATCCTCGCATACACCTCACCCCAACCAAAGGAGTATAAAATGGAAGAAAGGCCCAGTATTAAAGTCCTATTAATTGATGACGAAGAGACACTCCTGGAGTACTTGTCAAAGCGTCTCCTGAAAGAAGGCTTTATAGTGAAGGCCACATTCTCCGGAGAGGAGGCGGTTGAGGCTGCTACCAATGAAAACTATGATGTGGCAGTGGTGGACCTCAAGATGCCGGGGATAGACGGGGTGGAGACCCAGAAGCGCCTCAAAAAAATTCAGCCCTTTTTACAATGCATTGTCCTTACAGGCCATGGGTCTGTGGAAACGGCTCTTGAGAGCGGGCACCAGGATGCATTCAAATATCTTTTAAAACCCATTGACTACGAAAATCTGGTACAGACCATTAAAGACGCGTATCAAAGAAAAATGGAACTTGTCAATGAAAAATTCAAAGAACAAGTGGAAGAAATATATAGATCAGGAATGGGAGCCAAGGGCATCAAGAAGGCCATAAACGAGCTCAGAAAACTCTATGGAATTGACTAATTCATTAAAGAAAAAAACAAATAGTGAAGTCCCCGCTGATCCACGAGGTGTGGGCTTTGAACCTGAACTGACGTCAAGGCTATTGGACTCCATCCTAGAAAATTCATCTGAGATCATCTTTGCCACAAATGAAAAAGGGATAATCCAGTCCATTAGTAAGGCAGGGGGAGAAATACTGGGATATAACCCACAAGAGCTGGTGGGAAAAGACGCAAGGGAGCTGGCAGCAGAGCCCGATAGGTTGGATCAGCTTTTTCAGCGCTGCCTGGAGCAGGGAAAACTAAGGGATTTAGAACTGACGTTAAGGCACAAAGACGGTATTGAGATTCCATGTCGTGGATCAATTTCCATATTGCTCAATGAGCAGGCAAAAACCAGGGGGTTTGTGGCTGTTTGCTCTGACATCAGCAGGTGGCAGAAATTTGATGAAGAACTGGTTCGTCTGGATCGTCTTGCCGAGACAGGACGCTTGGCTGCAGGCATCGCACATGAAATAAACAACCCCCTTGCCGTCATCCTGGAGATCATAGGCTGGAGCAGGGACCTTCTAGCTGATTTAAAAGACCTGGACCCGGAGCATCGGGAAGAGCTCGAGACAGCAATTGAACACATTCACAAGCAGACAGAGCGCTGCCGAAGCATTACCCGTAGGGTTCTGGCCTTTGCCCGCAAGGCACCTCCTGAAAAGAAGGAGATCGACCTCAAGGAATTACTGGAAGAGACGGTAACATTTCTCCAACCTGAATTTAAGTACGAAGACATCCAAATAAACTTTGACTTTCCTTCCGATCCCATAAAGATAATATCTGATCCCAAAAAACTGGAACAAGTCTTTGTAAATCTCATCACAAATGCAATCCATGCCGTAAAGGACAAGGGGAGCTCGCAAGGCCGGATACGGATAAAGGCAGCGTTGCAAGATTCTTTTGTTGAGGTAAGCATCGAGGATAATGGAATCGGGATCCCCTATGACATTAAGAAGAAAATATTTGATCTATTTTTCACCACAAAGCCAGCAGGGATAGGGACAGGCTTGGGCTTGAGTATCTCTCAAAACATTCTTAAAAACCTTGGCGGCGACATTCGTTTTGAAAGTGAACCGGGTAAAGGGACCACCTTTACGGTCAAGTTACCCTTAGTCCTGAAATAGATCCGGCTTTTTGAACCCCTTTTTTGATTTGACTCGGCTGGTGAGGAAACATCATGCAAGACCAAACCAACCTGTATTCCCATCAAAAAGGTTATGGCGCATATGTATTCACATTCTTTCTGTCCTTCGGGACCTGGATAATCCTTTCGGGCAAATTTGATGCCTTTCACTTAACTCTCGGTGTAATCTCAAGCATACTAATTTCCCTTTTTTCCACTGACCTTCTTTTCCTAGAGGGCCGACCCAAGGGCATGTTTCGCAAATTCATAGGGGTGATAGCCTATATTCCCTGGCTGATTTATCAGGTAGTTCTAGCCAACCTCCATGTCCTCTATCTTTCATTGCATCCTAGAATGCTCGAAAAGATAAACCCCCAAGTCATTAAATTCCAGAGCCGACTCAAGTCAGAGTTATCCATGGTTCTCTTTGCAAACTCCATTACACTCACACCTGGAACAATCACCATATATGTTTCAGTGGACGGGGTCTTTCAAGTCCATGCCATTGACGACGAAGTGGCCTCGTCACTTCCAGGAGACATGGAAGTCAGGGTGGGAAAGGCCTTTGGAGAGCTATGATGGAAAAGGTATTTCTCGCAGCTTCAATTTACTTGTGTGCGCTCATGATTCTTTCACTATACCGCGCTGTGGCAGGCCCCACAGTGGTTGACCGCCTCGTTGGGGTCAATGCCATCGGCACCAAGACTGTTGTGCTGTTAATATTTATAGGACTGATCTATCACCGCATAGACATGTTTGTGGATATAGCCCTTGCCTATGCAATGCTTAACTTTGTAGCGGTGTTGGGTGCCTCGCGCTATTTCCAGAAGCGCAAAGGGTTGTACGAAGAACCTCCTTACAAATAGCGAGGTTTTCAAATGGTGCTGGATGCCATCGTAGTCTTACTGATAGTATGTGCTTTGGTCTTCTTTACCGGCGGTAGCATAGGTATTATCAGGTTCCCAGACTTCTATACGAGGCTCCACCCTGTGGGAAAGCTTGACACTCTGGGCTCTCTTCTCATGATGACAGCAGCAGGGTTATATAATTTACACCATTTCAATCTTGCCAATCTTCTAACCAGCCTAAAAATCTTATTGATCGTTGTATTCGTCTTCATGGCCAGTCCCACGGCCACACATGCCATAATCGATGCAGGAATGAGGGCTGGTTTAAGGCCCTGGCAAAAACAAGACACACAAGGAGAAGGATAATGGCCTGGCCTTTGGACCTCATAGTCTTGGCCTTAGTCGTGGTGGTTGGCATAGGTGCGCTGGCTGTTAAGGACCTCCTGGGCTCGGCCATCCTTTTTGGAGCCTATAGCTTTATGATGTGTCTTTTGTGGGCAATCATGGGGGCCGTTGACGTGGCCTTCACAGAAGCCTCGGTAGGCGCTGGAGTGAGCACGGTCTTTTTTGTTGCCGCAGTATTTCGCACCACAAGGAGGACCAAGGATTGAAGATTCTGGGGCTTATCATTGTAATAATAACCGGTGCCTTTCTTATATATGGGACAATAGATCTCCCCCACTGGGGCGACCCTAGTTCCCCTGCCAGCACGCACGTGTCCCCCCATTACCTGGAAAAGGCAGTGGAAGAAACTGCTGTGCCTAACATAGTTACGGCAGTGCTTGCAGATTACAGGGGTTATGACACCATGTTTGAGACCACTGTGATCTTCTGTGCCGGTATTGCCTGCTTTATGCTCATGAGACGCTTTGAGAGAGTAGAGCAAGACATCTATTTCAGACACCTGCCAACAGGAATAACACTTCATATCAAGAGTGACAAACCTGTATCATTAAAGTCCAGGGAATTTGAAAAGATCGATCCTCTATGGGTCCCTTATGACATGATAATAAAGACCATGAGCCGCTTTCTCGTCCCCCTCATACAGTTGTTTGCCCTCTATGTGATTGCTCATGGCCACCACAGCCCTGGTGGAGGATTCCAGGGTGGCGTTATCCTTGGGGCAAGCATTATCGTGGTGGCCATCTCTTTTAATCTGAGGGCTGCACTGGAGCGGATGGGTGAAAGGATCAACGGCATGTTGGTCTCTCTGGGAGTGTTTATATATGCTGGAATCGGGGCCCTGTGCGTACTTCTCGGAGCCATGTTCTTGGATTACAAGGCTTTGGCCAAGGTGTTGCTCAGCGATCAGATCATGGCCCGGTCCCATGGTATCCTGGGAGTGGAAATCGGTGTGGCCATAACGGTCATGGCGGTTATGATCTGTATTTACTATAATGTGGCCTCTGACGGCAAATTCCACGAAGGGCTTTAGACCATGGAAGGGTTTTTGTCTCAAATAGTCGGGAAATATAATTACTGGATTGCCATCCTGCTCATGATGATCGGCCTTTATGCCATGATAGCCAAAAAGAATCTGATAAAAAAACTGGTGGGAATGAATATTCTCCAAACGGCTGTCATCTTGTTTTATGTATCCATAGGATACAAAAAAGGGGCGACCATACCCATTATCCACCATTCCCATAATGGCTCTCACCATGTTGTTCATGCAGTTGATTATATTAATCCCCTGCCTCATGTGCTCATGCTCACGGCAATAGTGGTATCTGTTTCCACTTTTGGAGTAGCTTTGGCTCTCGCTATAAGAATATATAGAGAATTCAAGACATTGGACGAAGACGATATCCTCACGCGCTTAAGGGAGTCATGACTCACGACTGTGCCGCCTTACTCGTAGTAACCCCTCTGCTTGCCGCCTTGCTGGTTGTGGGATGTGGATGGACCATCAAGAAGGCCTGCTTTCCCATCTCCCTTCTGGGGCTTGGTGTATCGGTTTATTGTTCTCTCAAGGTGCTCACTCAAGTCTTGGCAAAGGGGGCTGTCTCCTATTATCTGGGTGCCTGGCCCCCTCCTTGGGGGATTGCATATGAGATTGACGCCCTTAACGGGGTGCTATTGGTTGCCGTGGCAGCAATAGCCTTTGTTAACCTTCTGGCCACCAAGAACCAAATAGCTACTGCCTTTCCGGACAGGAGCTTTGCCTTCTATTCCCTCTATCTCCTCTTTGTGACAGGCCTCCTCGGCATAGTAGCCACAGGGGATCTTTTTAATCTTTATGTGCTCCTTGAGATTGCATCCATCACGGGGTATGCACTGGTGGCCATGGGGGACAAAAGACGAGCCCCCATTTCCAGCCTTCATTATGTATTCATGGGAACAATAGGGGCATCCTTTTATCTCTTAGGTGTGGGATACATTTACATAAAGACAGGATCCCTTAATATGGCAGATGTGAGCGGCCTCCTGCCGGCAATTTACGGTTCCAAGGCAATATTCATCGCTTTTATCTTTTGTATCCTGGGGGCCATGATAAAGATGGGCCTTTTCCCTCTCCATGTGTGGCTCCCCAATGCATACACATATGCCCCTTCTCCTGCTGCAAGCCTCATGGCGCCGTTGATGACCAAGGTAATGGTCTATGTAATGTTGAGGCTCATGATCACGGTCTTTACCCCACAATTTGCCTTTACGAATCTTCAAATATCCCATCTCTTGGTAGGCATGGGTTGTCTGGCTATATTCATGGGCGCACTTCTGGCCCTCTCCCAGCAAAATCTCAAGAGGATGCTGACTTACATAATAGTCTCTGAAATAGGTTACATGATGGGAGGGGCATGGCTTGGTAACAAGACCGCCATGACAGGGGCAATCCTCCATCTCCTAAACGACACCCTGATGACCTTTTGTGTCTTCCTTGCAGTTGGGGCCATAGGCACCCGATTCCGGTCCTTGGATATAAAGGATCTAAAAGGCCTTTTCTCCAGGATGCCCTTTACAATGGCCGCCTTGGTGGCAGGCGCCTTGAGCATCATAGGCGTCCCTCCCACCTGCGGCTTTTTCAGCAAGTGGTATCTTATAACAGGGGCCATGGAGGCTGGCAATTATGTATTTGTCGTGGCCTTGCTATTCAGCAGTCTGGTCTGTGTGATCCTGTTTTTTCGGGTCTTTGAGGTTTCCTTTTTTGGTGATGAATCTCATGGCCACCATGGCGATCACGAGGCAGTGGCAATTCATGAAACTAGCCTGGTAACCATTCTCCCTCTTTTGGTTGTGGCAAGTGGCCTGATATTACTCGGCCTGTACAGTGGATTCATTGTTAGTGAGATGATTGAGCCTGTTCTTTCAGGGGGCTTCAAATAGATGGCAACCATAGAATCCATGCGCCCTTTGCTGGCAGTAGTGGTATCCCTAGTTGTGCTGCCCTTCATAATAGCCAGCAAGTCAAAGCCGAACCTGCGTGAGGCCTGGACCTTTGTGGCGGCAGGGGCAAAGTTTGCCCTGGTCCTGTCAATGCTTCCCATGGTCCTTGATGGCCATCAATATGTCTTCACCTTGATAGAGGTGTTACCCGGTGTGCCACTTCAGTTAAGAGTCGATCCCATGGGGATGTTCTTTGCCCTGGTCTCTTCTTCGCTGTGGATTGTAACCTCTGCATATTCCATCGGCTATATGAGAGGCCTAAACGAACATGGACAAACCCGATACTTTTGTTTCTTTGCCATAGCCCTCTCATCCACCGTCGGAGTAGCATTCTCTGCCAATCTATTCACCATGTATCTCTTTTACGAGATGCTGTCTCTTGCCACTTATCCACTGGTTACTCACCACCAGGATTCTGAGGCAAAAATCTCCGGGCGAAAGTACCTCTCTTACATCCTGGGCACTTCCATCGGCCTGGTGCTGCCGGCCATGCTTTACATCTATCACGTCTCCGGTCACCTCACCTTCGGCCCCCAAGGCCTGGTGGCTGGGAAGATCCCTTCTGGCACTGTGGCGGTCTTGCTCCTCATGCTGGTGTTCGGATTTGCAAAGGCAGCCCTTATGCCGCTTCACGCCTGGCTTCCAGCAGCCATGGTGGCCCCCACCCCGGTGAGCGCCCTGCTTCATGCCGTGGCCGTGGTCAAGGTTGGCGTGTTCAGTATCTTACGAACCATTACCGGTGTCTTTGGAATAGAGCTGCTCTCTTCGATGCAAATCACTGTATTCCTTTCTTATGCTGCAGCCTTCACCATCTTGATGGGCTCTTTGATAGCTCTTTCTCAAGACGAACTGAAACGAAGGCTGGCCTTTTCTACCATCAGCCAACTTTCATACATCATTCTGGGAGCCACGCTTCTATCGCCCAAGGGGCTTTTTGGCAGTACCCTTCATATCGCCATGCACGCCTTTGGCAAGATAACGCTGTTCTTTTGCGCAGGTGCCATCTATGTGGCCTCAGGCAAGAAATATATCAGCCAGATGGCCGGCCTGGGCCGTAGAATGCCTGTAACCATGCTTGCCTTCCTGATAGGGGCCATGAGTGTAATCGGTCTGCCCCCCTGCGGGGGATTCATAAGCAAATGGTTCCTGCTTTTTGGCACACTGGAAGCGCACCAAGCGGTCTTGCTTGTGGTATTTCTTGCTAGCTCGTTCCTGAATGCGGCTTACTTCCTCCCCATTGTATATCGGGGATTCTTTTCTCCTGAAAATCCCGAGCAAAGCAGTGTCCAAATCCAGGAGGCCCCACTTTGGTGTGTGGTGCCTCTGGTTATCACCGCTCTTATGTCAATTGTTCTATTCTTTTATCAAGGGCCTTTTGTGGATTTGGCCAAACTTATATTCAGTCCCTAAGGAGGCACAATTGAAGACCAAAAAAGAATTCGACCTTTTTGACAGACCTTCTGTTAAGAAAAAACTGTGGATATTACTGTATCTTACCTGCGCTCTTACAGTGGTGCCCGAATTTTTCACGCACCGGGAGCCTCACTTCGGCATTGATGGCATATTCGGATTTTATGCCATCTTAGGCTTTGTCTCCTGTGCCTTATTGATATTGGTTTCCAAGTTGTTGGGCTTCTTTTTGAAGGTGGAGGAGGACTACTATGATAAATGAGTTTCCTCCTGCCTTGCTTTTTTTGTTGGGCAGCCTTTTCGTGCCCCTTTTTCAGGGAAAGGCCAGGAACTATTATGTCATCCTTATTCCTGTAGCAGGTTTTTTTCTGGTCCATAACCTTCCCGTGGGAGAGGCCTGGCAGATATCATTCCTCGGACATGACCTTACCCTTCTAAGGGTGGACAAACTAAGCAAGGCATTCGGTTATATCTTCTGCCTCAATGCCTTTGCAGCCTTCTTTTACGCCTTTTATCTGAAGGACTCTTCCCAGCACGTGGCAGCTCTCATTTACATCGGCTGCTCACTTGGTGTCGTATTTTCCGGCGACTTAGTAACACTGTATCTTTATTGGGAAGGAATGGCCGTAGCCTCCACTTTTCTGATACTTGCCAGAAAAACCCCAAAATCCCAGGGTGCGGCCTTTAGATATGTTCTCTTCCATATAGTTGGAGGCCTCTGCCTCCTGGCAGGTATTGTGCTTCACATCACAACCGAAGGCTCCATAGTATTTCAACCCGGGTTTCAGCCGAAACTGAGTACCTATCTCATCCTTGTGGGGTTCCTGGTAAATGCTGCTGCCCCCCCATTCTCCGCATGGCTGTCCGACGCATATCCAGAGGCCACTGTCACAGGTGGAGTGATACTCAGCGCTTATACCACTAAAACCGCAGTATATACTCTTGTAAGGGGATTTCCAGGATGGGAGATATTGATAGTTATTGGCTGTATTATGACCATTTACGGGATCATATACGCCTTGCTGGAAAATGATATGCGCCGCATCCTGGCTTACAGCATTATTAACCAGGTGGGATTCATGGTGACAGGTGTTGGCATTGGCACTGCCATGTCCATCAACGGGACCGTGGCCCACGCCTTTTGCCATA
>JALVMN010000384.1:0-538 GCA_027027005.1 Desulfobacterales bacterium
GGCACTACAATTGCCGGGAAACAGGAACGAGGCATTAAAAAACAGGCAGGTGAAGATCCTGGTCCGCAGGCTGCGTCAATATCTCCTGCTTCATGGTCTTGAGGCCCAAAACGCCCTGAATGCACTGGCCTTTCAGAGTACCCTGGGAGAAGAAGGGGAAAGGAAATTCTTAAGGGCCATTATCATGGCTTGCATGGAGCCGGAAGCCCCCTTTTTGAACTTCTACGGCCCGCCTGGGACCATCCGGATCATTCCCGGCTACAAGGTCCTTGAATGCCAGGGCAGGGGAGAATGCCTGTCTGATCTGAAGAACAAGGCGGTATTTATTGGGGCAGCAAGGCAGGAGCCATCCGAGCAGAAGGACGGCTTTTATACCGTGTTTACCCGCTCAGACGGCCTGGATCTAAGCGGCGTAGAGATTGCGGCTACCGCCTTTGCCAATCTCCTGGAAGGTGAAACGCTGCGACCTGTAAATCAGTGGCTGCAGGTCCTGATTATTTGTTTCTGGGGGACATTTATAATCCTGGCCGCCTTTTTC
>JALVMN010000384.1:548-2854 GCA_027027005.1 Desulfobacterales bacterium
AGGTCTTTTCCTGTTTATAAACCAGGCGGTATTTTTACCCTTTGTGACGCCTGTATTGTTTCCGGGCCTGGTGGCATACGGGCTGGGTGTCCTGTGGCAATACATCAGGGTCAGCGCTGAACGCAGAAACATCAATGAGGCATTTATGCATTATCTGCCTTCAAGGGTAGTAAACAGCCTTGCCAGGGATCGGGCCTTTATAAAAAGGCCTCCCCAGATGCTCTACGGTATCTGCCTCATGACAGATGCCGAACGTTATACCACCTTGTCTGAGCATATGGACCCGGGGAAGCTGGCTGCACTGATGAACAGTTACTATGAACGGATCTTTGAGCCGGTCAAAAGACACGGGGGCGTCGTCTCCGACGTGCTGGGAGATTCCATGTTGGCCATCTGGACCGGGACGAGGCCTGCAGGTACCCTGAAGACCTCGGCGGCCAGGGCGGCCCTGGAGATCATGGAGGCGGCGGCACGGTTTAATGCAGAGAACCAGTCTGTCCGGCTTCCCACCAGGATCGGACTCCACTCTGGATATCTCGCCCTGGGCCACCTTGGGGCCCTGGATCACTACGAGTTTACACCCATTGGAGATATAGTGAATACTGCTTCCAGGATAGAGGGGCTGAATAAATACCTGGGTACACGCATCCTGGCCTCGGCGGAGGTGTTGGATAACGCCAGCGACCTTCTTACCAGGGAGCTTGGCACCTTTCTTTTGGCTGGCAAATCCATTCCAGTTGTGATATACGAAATTATAAGCACAGTGGAAGATTCAACACCATTCCAGATGCGGCTGTGCGAGTTGTTTGTCCGGGCATTAAGGGATTTCAGGGATAAAAAATGGCAGGAAGCCGCCAGGGCCTTCAGGGAATGTGGAGAGGATGGCCCAGCCCGGTTCTATCTGAGATATTGTATGACCTACTTGAAAGCCCCCCCACCGGATGATTGGACCGGAATTATCAAGCTGGATCGAAAGTAGCCATCTCACCTTTTAATTGCGGGTAGTCTGGGTAGGCCCCGATTTTGAAAGATCTGGTGGAGTTTGGATGCAAGGTTTTATGTATAAGAATATTAAGTTGATACTGAGTATTCTAATTATATTTACTGAACCTATTCTTGCGCCTCCTTATGTGTCTGCCTCCAATAACCAGCAAGGCGCAGACGAATGGGTTGCAGAACTCGTGTCCCTGCAGGGCGAGGTCAGCATAAGGAGGGCAGGCTGCGTCACATGGCAGGCCGCCAGGCTCCATGATCGTGTCAATGCCGGAGACGTGGTGCGTACAGGCCTTAACAGCAGGGCAACCCTGCTTCTTTCCAATGACGCAGTTGTCCGGCTTGGCGAAAAGACCTCCCTTGCAGTTTCAGGGGCGGAAAAGGGCCCTGCTACTTTTATGAAACTCCTTGAAGGGGTCGCACATTTTTTCAGCCGGTTTCCCCGCAGCCTCCGGATTTCCACGCCCTTTGTCAATGCTGCCATAGAAGGAACAGAATTTACAATGAGTGTGCACAGGCACAAGGCCGATATCACCGTATTCAGTGGCCGCGTCAGGGCAAGCAACGAGTTCGGCAGCATTATCCTCGGGCGTAACCAGAGTGCCATGGCAGCCGAAGGCAGAGCCCCCATGGGCCAGGCCCTCGTGCATCCTCAAGATGCAGTCCAGTGGGCCCTTTATTACCCGTCAATACTGGATTTGAAGGGTCTTAAAGACCTTGGCAAGGCCGGCATTGACAGGGCAGTGGCCCTTTACGGGGACGGCAAGGTGCCAATGGCTATCGAGACACTTTCCCAGCTGAAGGCTGGCCGGAACGATCCCTGGGCCCAGGTACTACTTGCCAGCATGTACTTGGCTGTAGGACAGGCAGACAGGGCCGGTATTCACCTTGACAGAGCCATCGAGTTGAGGGCCGGATTTGCCCCGGCCCTGGCCCTCAAGGCCATCATGGCCGTTACCCTTAATAAGAAACAGGAGGCCCTTGCCCTCTCGGAACAGGCAATGTCTTCCGGGCCTGGATCTGTTGCGGCCATGATTGCCAGGTCCTATGCCCTGCAGGCAGTGTTTAAGCCGGAAAGGGCCCTGGCCGTGCTCCAGAAGGCAGTGGTATCTGCACCAAAGAGCAGCCTTGCATGGGCCAGGCTGTCTGAACTATGGCTCTGCGTGGGGGATGTGAGCCAGGCCCTCGATGCTGCCAGGAAGGCTGCAGCCCTTGATCCCGGCAATGCCCGCTCCCAGTCCGTGCTTGGTTATGCCTTCCTGGCATGTCTCGATACGGACGAGGCCCTCGATGCATTTAACAGGGCCATAAGT
>JALVMN010000385.1 GCA_027027005.1 Desulfobacterales bacterium
CATCTCTGAAAGGACCTGCTTTTCTTGCCACTGCTGCTTGTAACAACGCTCTGAGATGAGGGCATCGTAAACATCTGCTATGGCAACGATACGGCCAAAAAGCGGGATTTCTCTGCCTTTCTTGGGTTCAGGTTTTCCATCAGGCATCTCCTTCCCTGGAAGCGCCTTACCGGTCCAGGGGTCCACATGGCCTGGATAGCCGGTTCCATCCCATCTTTCGTGGTGGTTGAGGGCCACCTCGGCTGCCATGTTGTCGAATTCAGAGTGCTTGCCCACAAAGAGCCTTGCACCCATAATGGTGTGGCTCTTCATGATTTCATATTCTTCTGGGGTGAGGCGATCCGGTTTCTTGAGTATTTGGTCACTGATGGCGATTTTTCCCACGTCATGGAGCATGGCTGCCATCCTGAGGGCATCCTTTTTTCGATCTATCTCGGCCCTGTTGAGTCCGTTTTTTCTTGCCCATGACTCATAGATCTCCACCGAGTAAGATGCAACCCGGTTGACATGGCTGCCTGTCTCTTGTGGGTCGCGTAGCTCGGCCATCATGATCATCCTGAGGATGATATCGCGGGTCATCTGGGCACGCTCCAGCGCGAGGGCGGCAGAGGTGGCAAAGTGCTTGATCACCCTTTCATCCTCTTTTGAAAAAGGCACGATATTTCCCTGCTCGTCCTGAGGGTTGATGATCTGCATTACCCCCAAAAGCTCTCCCTGTTGATTGGTCATGGGCACAGAGAGCATTGAGCGGGTGGTATAATTGCTCAGGCGATCAAAGTGGGAGTCGAACTTGAAAGGCTCAGAGCCATCCAATTCATATACGTTTTCTATATTGAGGATTTCCAAATTGTTGGCAACATAGCCTGCAATGGAGCTGTTGTCTATGGGCACAGAAAAGGTCTGATATATCAGTTTTCTGTGGGGGCCGAGGCGCTCCTGGAGGGTTTGGTTCTGGGAATGCCTGAAGTGGAGCCTGTTTCCCCTTCGAATGTAGATGGACCCTGCATCGGCATTATAAAACTTTCTCACATTTGTAAGAATCCTATCCAAGAGGAGGTCCACATCCTTGACCTCATTGATGTCTAGGCTGATTTGGGTAAGGAGCTGTATTTTATCTTCTGTCTGGGTCACAAATAGCTCTCCTACGCCCCCTGGTCCTTAATGATCAGAAAACCATCCATATCTTCATTATCGACTTGTCTCAAGATTTTTGTAACACAAAAAATTCAAACCGGGCAAGGGACCAGGGCACACATCCTTTGGGGGATTACCATCAAGGTGTGACGACCATTAGGTCTCTGAATTTTCAGACAAATTCCTTGACTCTGTCTCCATGGGGCTGTTAAAAGTTGCCACATGAACTGGTTGGACTTCACAATTCTAGGGGTGATGATCTTTTTCCTGGTCCGCGGAGTATTCAGGGGATTTTTTCGGGAATTGTGCTCGCTTGCAGGAGTGGTCCTTGGAATCTGGATCGCCAGCGCCTGGCAGCCCCAGCTTACCTCTTATTTAAGGCAATATAGCGGCTACTTCTTCCTACTTCCCCTCATCAGCTTTGCAGCCATATTTGTCCTGGTTATGGTGGCTGCCAACATCTTGGGCTGGGCACTGAAAGTTGCCTTTCAAAAGGCCTCCATGGGATGGCTCGACAGGAGCATGGGGGCGGCCGTCGCCCTGATAAAAGGGCTGGTGGTAACCTACCTTTTCATAATACTTCTCACCTTTTGCATACCTGCCAAGAGTGGGGTTATAGCCGGTTCAAAATTGACGCCCTGGATAGTATCATCATATCAATCAATAGTCGGCGCCATCTCTTCTGATTTTTACCAGAGATGGAAAAAGAAATTCCAGGTTGGTAAAGACACTGGAAAGGAAAAAAAGGCAGGTGGAGCAATCCAAGAAAAAAGAGATGGCCGCTAGGTTGGCCAAAGGGATCGTGGCTCTGGCAGATCTGGCCTCAATTCTGCGCGGCCCTAACGGATGTCCTTGGGATGCGGCCCAAACCGACGATACCATCAAATTATACCTCCTTGAAGAGGCCTATGAGGTGGTTGAGGCCGTGGAAAAAAAGTCCCCTGAGGAGATTTGCTCTGAACTGGGAGACCTCCTCTTCCAGATTGTCTTTCTGGCCCAACTTGCTGCAGAGAGAGGAGAGTTTGACCTGGCAGATGTGGTGGAGCACATCCATCACAAGATGGTAAGGCGCCATCCCCACGTGTTTGGGGAGGAAAATGCGAGCAAGCCAGAAGAGGTGGCCAGGCGATGGGCAGAGTTAAAGAGGGAAGAGGGAAATGGGGATGAGACCCAAAATGAGCTGGATCGGGTCCCAAGATCCCTGCCAGCCCTGCTCCGCGCCCACAGGTTGGATGAAAGGGCCTCCAAGATGGGAAAGGGAAGGCAGCCCACCGGCCAGGAGAGCTTTCATATTGAGGAACTGGTGCGAGCCTTGGGCTCTGCCATCTCCAAGAATGACAAGGGGGCGGTAGGGGAAAAGATAGGAAGGCTGTTATTCGAGCTAGCCCGCCTTGCCAGGCTGTGGAGTCTGAATGCCGAGGATTTGTTGAGGCGGGAAAATGAAAATTTTGTTAAAAGCTCGGGTTTGAGATAAGGGGTCTCCCGTAAGATAAAGGGCTCTCTTGCCGACATGAGGTTATCTGATATCATATACAGGGCCCAGGGGCTGAGCCTGAAGTGGAAGCTGCTCATACCATTCTTGGGCTTTGCCTTTGTAGGCACGGTCACCCTGGTCTATATCGGACATAGCTCTCAGGTTCGACTCATAAAAACCCAGGAAAAGAAAGAGATACTGAATGCCTACGGCATCTTCCTGGCAGAGATAG
>JALVMN010000386.1 GCA_027027005.1 Desulfobacterales bacterium
TTTCATTGGTAAGCCACTTCATGATGGCGGGCTGAATCAAAGGGACCATGGCCATATAGGAATAGGCTGCCAGGGCATTTGGCCCCAAGAGCTGCGGGGCAAGATGCTGAGTGAGGTAGATGGTTGTGGGCCCGTCAGCCCCCCCGATTATGCTCACAGAGGCTGCCTCTTTCAAGGTGAAGCCGGCAAGGACAGTCCCGGTGAAGGTGACAAATACCCCGAGCTGTGCCCCGGCGCCGATTAGAAGCGTTTTTGGGTTTGCTATCAATGGTCCGAAATCGGTCATGGCACCCAGGCCCAGGAAGATGATGCAGGGAATCACCTCCCACTCCAGGCCATAGTGATAAAAGATGCGCAATAACTCCCCGTGGCCGTGGGACCACCCCATCAGCGGCACAAGGGGAAAATTTACTATGAAAATCCCAAAACCTATGGGAAGCAAGAGAAGGGGTTCATACTTTTTTGCAATGGCCAGGTATATGAAAAAGGCCCCGATGGCCCACATCACCGCCAGCTTGGGGCTGAAATGAAAAAGCCCGGTGGTATGAAGTATCCCCCGTAGCATGTCTAATAGTTCATTGAGAGTCATGGCTCTATATGCTCTCCCATACCGCCATATCATGATTTTCAGGAACAAAGGGTGAAGGGCATTCCTAGGTTATATTGTAGCTGTAATATAGCTATTGAGTCATGTCAAGCTGAAAAAGTATTTGACAGGGCCTCAGCAGTCAAATAATTTTCCACGGTGTCGAGCACAAAAAAGATGGCAGAGGAGAACAGATGATGGCCCCTTCAGAGAAGTACCAGGATATCCGGCAGGCCTTGGAGAGATGGTCCGAGGCAGTAGAACAGAAGCTCAAAAAGTATCCCGAAAGAAAAGCTGAGTTTGTAAATACCTCTGGGATTCCCATAAAACGCCTTTACACCCCTTTGGACTTCCGGGATGAGGAATACCTGGATGGCCTTGGATTCCCGGGAGAGTTTCCCTTTACCCGCGGGGTGCAACCCACCATGTACAGAGGCCGATACTGGACCATGCGCCAGTATGCGGGATTTGCCACTGCCGAAGAATCCAACAGGCGTTACAGGTTCTTACTGGAGCAGGGCCAGACAGGTCTCTCTGTTGCCTTTGATCTCCCCACCCAGATCGGGTACGACTCTGATCACGAAATGGCCATTGGTGAGGTGGGAAAGGTGGGAGTGGCCATTGATTCCCTGCGCGATATGGAGACCCTGTTTGATGGCATACCCCTCGATAAGGTAAGCACCTCCATGACCATAAATGCACCTGCTGCCATTTTGCTGGCCATGTATATAGTGGTGGCAGAGCAGCAGGGAGTAAGCCCTGAGCAGTTGCGTGGCACCATTCAAAACGACATCCTCAAGGAATACTCCTCCAGGGGGACTTACATATTCCCTCCCAAGCCTTCCATGAGGATTATTACAGACATTTTTTCCTATTGTGCCGAGAATGTGCCCCTGTGGAATACCATAAGTATAAGCGGGTATCATATCAGGGAAGCGGGCTCCACAGCGGTTCAGGAGGTGGCCTTTACCCTTGCCAATGGAATTGCTTATGTGGAGGCTGCCATAAATGCGGGCCTTGATGTGGACAGGTTCGCTCCTCGGCTCTCATTCTTTTTTAATGCACATCTGGACTTTTTCGAGGAGGTGGCAAAATACAGGGCTGCAAGGCGCCTGTGGGCCACAATAATGAAGGAGAGGTTTGGCGCCAAGAATCCCCGGTCCATGATGATCCGGTTCCATACCCAGACAGCAGGTTGTACGCTTACAGCCCAGCAGCCCATGAACAATGTGGTGCGGGTGGCGTTCCAGGCCCTCTCGGCCGTCCTTGGGGGGACCCAGTCTCTTCATACCAATTCCATGGACGAGGCCCTCTGTCTTCCCTCTGAGGAGGCAGTGCAGGTGGCCCTCCGCACGCAACAGCTCATTGCCTATGAAACCGGGGTGGCTGATACCGTTGATCCTTTGGCAGGCTCGTATTATGTTGAGGCACTCACCAAGGAGATCTATGAAAGGGCCCAAGACTATATCAACAAGATAGATGAAATGGGTGGCGCGGTGCCAGCGATTGAAAGGGGATTTATACAAAAGGAGATCCAGGATAGTGCCTATAGATACCAAAAGGAGATTGAAAGCGGCGAGCGGGTGGTGGTGGGGGTAAACCGCTTTCAGGTGCCTGAAGAAAAACCCACTGATCTGTTGAGGGTGGACCCCGCTGTAAGAGAGGCCCAGATAAGAAAGCTAGAGTCACTAAAAAAGGAGAGGGACCCCCAAAGGCTCCAGGATGCCCTGGCAAAACTCAGACAGACCGCAGAGGGCGATGGAAACTTGATGCCCCCCATATTGGATGCTGTCAGGGCATACGCCACATTGGGAGAGATCTGCGGTGTGTTGAGGGAGGTCTTCGGCGAATACCAGCCCTCCACAACTCTCGCCTGAGCAGAAAGAATAATAGCAAACAGGAGGGGAGAGACAGCCCATGTCAGAGGAGAAGAAGATCAGGGTGTTGGCAGCAAAACCGGGGCTGGATGGCCACGACAGGGGAATCAAGGTGCTTGCCAGTGCATTGATGGATGCAGGCATGGAGGTTATCTATACCGGATTGCGCCAGACGCCCGCCCAGATTGTGGAGACCGCGATACAGGAAGATGTTGATGTCATTGCCATGAGTATCCTCTCAGGTGCCCACGATTACCACTTTCCAAAGGTTATGGAGCTTTTGAAGGAAAAGGGGATTGATGATATCCTGGTCCTGGGCGGTGGTATAATTCCAGACGAAGACATCCCCTCTTTGAAGGCCTGTGGAATAGCCGAAATATTTGGCCCTGGGACCAATACCCAGGATGTGGTCCAGTTCATCAAGGAGAGGGTTAAGCGTAAGTAATTGGGGGGTGGGGATCAGGGGCGAGCTGTTCACCCCTGATCCCGTTGGCCTTTGTAGCCAACCTTTGGGGGGTTATCGATTCTTCCACTCAGGCCTTCTCTTTTCCAGGAAGGCCTTCAGTCCTTCGTTTGCATCCTCTGTCTTCATCAACTCGTTCAGGTAAATATCCTCAATAACTGAGAGTGAAGGCTCAAGGTCATCCCTGAGCCCCTTCACAATGGCCTTCTTGGTGAGCCTGAGCACTTCTGCACTCAGCTTCAAATAGGGTTTGACGAACTCTTTGGTGGCTTCTTCCAGTTCATCGGCCGGGACCACCTTGTTGATGAGCCCCATCTGCAAGGCTTCCTGGGCTGAAATCACTCTGCCCGTAAGGATCAAATCCATGGCCGCCTTGCGGCCAATGATCCTGGGCATGAGTTGAGCTGCAATGGGGGGGAACACCCCCACCTGAATCTCTGGCTGGCCGATCTTGGTGTTGTCTGCGGCAATCACAACGTCGCAGAATATGGCCAATTCACAGCCTCCACCCAGGCACGAGCCAAACACCGAGGCAGCGGTGGGGACACCAAGGCTGTCCATCAACCGAAACATGCGGTGAAATACCTCTATCATCTTGGGCGCCAAATCACCCATGTGCTCACCCACATCCACACCTGCTGAGAAACACTTTCCCTCGGCTCGGAACAGGATCAGTTTGAGATCCCTGTTTCCTTCCCAAGACCCCAGTGCCTGGTTTATCTCCTCCATCATGGCAATGTTGAGCACGTTGAGGGGAGGGCGGTTCAGGGTAATGGTGGCAAGTCCACTGTCCACTTCTGTCTTTATGTACTTATACTCCATGGTCCACTCCTTTGCTTAGTGGCTGAATTGCGCAGTTAGATTTAGAAATCAGGCTCCAAGACCACCCTTTTTTCGGGAGAACCCTTTGTATGGATCTCCTCAAAACACTCTACTATGGTGCTCATGGGCCTGGTCTGTACAAAGGGCTCCACTTGGATCTTTCCTGAGAGCACCATTTCCAGCACTGCTGGGTAGTATTCCGGCAGACACGCCCAGGTGCCGATGAGTTCGGCATCAAAGGCCATGAGTCGGCTGATGGAGTACTCCACCTTGTGGAGGCCAAAGCCCACGATTACCATCTTACCGGTGAAGCTCAGGAGTTGAAGGCCGATTTCCTGCCCAGGCTTGGTCCCTGTGACCTCGAATATCTTCCACCCATAGGCAGGGAGCTGATTCTGTTTCCGGATGGCCTTGAATTCATCGGCCACTTCCCTTGGGCCCTTGTCCCTTGAATTGATCACGAAGTCTGCCCCGTATGAGAGCATCTTTTGAAGCCTTTCTTCCACAATATCAATGGCAATCACCGTGCTGGCCCCCAGGGCCTTTGCCTCTTGGACCATGTATTGGCCCACACCCCCTATGCCTATGACCACCACATTATCACCTACTTCCAACTGGGCCCTCTTGGCCGCCTGGTAAGGGGTCGTGGCAGCATCGGCCACCACGGCCAGGTGGGAGAGGGGGATGTCCCCGCGATTCTTGATCTCGCAAAGATCAATGCTGGGGACAGGGATATGGCTTGAGAACCCGCCATAGATACCCATGCTGCTCCCAGGCATCTTCTGGTTAAGGCACCTGTTGCCCCTGCGGGTCTTGCAAAGATAGCACTTCCTGCAAGGCATTACAGCAGGGATCAGCACCTCTTTTCCTATCCATTCCTCGTCGCCTGCCACCACAGTGCCTGAGATCTCGTGGCCTAGAGTAAGGGGTGGCTTGGATACCGTGGGGACACCATCGTAAAAGTAGCCAAGATCAGTGTGGCATATACCACAGCCGGCAACCTCCACCAGCACCTCTCCAGGCTGGAGTTCAGGAACCGGGAGTTCCACCTTCTCTATCTTGCCCGGGATGACTTCGCCGGTGGCCTTGTCTTTGGTATAGGGTTGAACCATCTGCCAAGTTAATATCTTGTCAGGTACTCCTGCCATTTCATATCACCTCCTGGATTAAGGTTATGGGGTATTAAACCATGCCATATCCGCCATCAACGCACAACAACTGTCCAGTGATGTAATTGCTTTCCTCCGAGGCAAAAAACACAAATGCCGGGGAGATGTCATCAGGCTCTGCAAATCGCTTGAGGAGTATTCTATTCATATATATTTCTTTGAGCTTTTCGTCGGTTCGTATCTTTTCGGTCATGTCAGTGGCAACTATTCCAAGGGATATGACATTGACGCAGATGCCATATCGAGCAAGCTCCCTGGCCATGGACTTGGTCATGCTGATCACGCCTCCCTTGGCAGCACTGTAATTAACCTGGCCTACCGTGCCCACTACTCCTGCAACAGAGGTGACATTGATTATCTTCCCGCTTCCCTGCTCCTTCATATTAAGGGCAGCGGCCTGAGAACAGAGAAAAGCCCCTTTAAGATGTATATCTACTACTTCATCCCACTGCTCTTCTGTCATCTTGAGCATCATGGCAGGCCTTGTAAATCCGGCATTGTTTACAAGTACGTCAAGTCTGCCAAAGGTGTCCACCGAGGCCTTTACCAGCTCTGTGGCCTCAGCCTTGCGAGCCACATCCGCCTTCACTGCAATGGCCTTCCTTCCCATGGACTCTATGGTATCAACCACCTCGTTTGCTGCCTTTTCATTGGAGGTGTAGTTGACCACCACATTGGCCCCTTCCTTAGCAAAGGCCAGGGCCACGGCCTTTCCGACTCCGCGACTACTTCCTGTTACAAGAGCTATTTTTCCTTTCAATCTCATGTGTTACCCCTTTTGCCCTCTTGTCGAAAGAGCTATATTATGATTACATTGTAGTTACAAGCGAATCTAGAAAATGACCTCTTCTTTGTCAAGAAAAATCTAAGGCATGAAGGGACTTGATGGAATCCTTTGATCTGCTAATATCGCACTCACCATGGTGGCGCATATGATGCCAAGAAACGGGCTGAAACCCGGGCTTTTGTTGCTGTTGCTGGCCCTTCTCAGCGGTTTGTATATTTTTTCGTGCACCAGGGCACCCAGGGTATCCCATTTGCCTCCACCGAGAGCCACCACCAAGCTGCTGATGCTCTGCTCCAAAGAAAGACATGGGGAGGAGGTAAGGCCACATTTCATCCAGGGACAAAAGTATTATCCACTCTGGAACGTGGAAGGCTTCTTTCAGGAGGGAAAGGCCTCTTGGTATGGAAAAAAGTTTCATGGAAGGCCTACATCCAGTGGCGAGAGGTACAACATGTTTGCAAAGACCGCTGCCCACAGGACATGGCCTCTGGGAAGCTATGTAAAGGTGGTGAACCTCTTAAATGGCCGCCATACCATTGTGCGCATAAATGATAGGGGCCCGTTTGTGAAAAGAAGAATCATCGATCTATCCTATGGGGCAGCAAAAGAAATAGGCATGCTGGGACCGGGGGTGGTTCCTGTAAAGATTGCAGTCCTGGGAAAGGTGGTGGGGCGGTGGCCATCATCCAAAGCTAACTGCCCCATTGTGGAGGTCAAGGATGTGGGCCTTGGGGCCTTTTCAGTCCAGGTGGCGGCCTTCAGCCAGAGGAGTGTGGCCCTCAGCATTGCAAATAGACTTAGGCCGCTGTTCCATTATGTGGAGATAGTCCCCACATGGCACAAAGAAGGAGGGCACCTCTACAGGGTGAGGGTATCTCGCTCCAAGACCCTTGAGGAGGCCAGTGAAGTGGAGAGGCGCTTGAAGCGGATGGGTTTTGAGGAGGCCTTTATTGTGAACCTTTAGGAGGGTTGTTTATCTTGTCACGCAGCACCCCAGATGTCTTGAACACCACCACACGCCGTGCCCTTAACTCCAGGTCCTCAGTTGTCTGGGGGTTTCTGCCGCGGCGGGCAGATTTTTCTTTTACCATGAACTTTCCAAAGCCACTTATGAGGAGGTCTTCTCCGTTCTCCAGGGTCTTCTTGATTAGTTCCAGGAGAGTTTCAACCACTGCGCGAGATTGGCTCTTGCTGAGTCCCACCTGGTGATAAATACTGTTTATGAGCTTTTCCTTGGTAAGGGCCACGATTGCTCCTCCTCAAGTGCTAACACTTCACAATTATTGATCTTCCTCCAACGGCAAGACAGAATATGGCCCATGGGCTTTGAGGCTGTCAAGTGTTTTTTGGATGACCATATTTTTCCTTTAGCTTTTTGTTTACAATCTCAGGGACAAGGCCGCTGACATCTCCGCCGAAGCTGGCCGCCTCCTTTATAATGGTGGAGCTTGTGTAAAACCACTTGTAATCGGTCATCAAGAATACAGACTGGATGTCCCTGTTTAGCTTTCGGTTCATGAGGGCCATCTGAAACTCGTATTCAAAATCAGACATGGCCCGCAGCCCCCTCAATATCACGCATGCACCCTTTTGGACAGCGTAATCCACCAGGAGCCCGTCAAAGGTATCTATTTCGATATTGGAGACACCCTTCAGGGACTCACTGATCATCTCAATCCTCTCTTCCACGCTGAAGAGGGGGACCTTGTTGGGATTGTTAAGGATTGCTATTATTAGTTTGTCAAATATCTTGAGCCCCCTCCTCACTATACTGAGGTGCCCGTTGGTAATCGGATCAAATGTGCCAGGATATATGGCACGCCTCTCTGTCATAAGCTCACTCCTTTTTCTCATATATTGTTACTTTTGTATCACCATACACCCTCTGGGCTGTCTTGAGCAAATGGCCATAGACGTCGGCCAGATTAACCTTCTTTTCTGACTCCACCACCACCCTGGACCCTTGGCTCAAGAATTGAGCAAGGCCGAGTTCCCTAAGCAGTCGGACCTCATAGCCTCGCCTGTAGGGGGGGTCCATGAATACCAGGTTGACGGCACCGAAAAGCGAAGAGACAGAGTTGGGCACACCCTTTCTTAGGTCCCATCTCAAAATTGTGCATTTTTGTGCAACTCCACATAACCTCACATTTTTCCTGATGATCTCTATGGCCGCAGGAGACCGGTCGATCATTAGGGCGCTTCGGGCACCCCTGCTCAATGCCTCAAGAGATAGTGCCCCGGTCCCTGAAAAGAGATCCAAGACCGCCACCCCATCCATTCTTTGCCCCAGCATGTTGAATACGGCCTCTCGGACCATGTCAGAGGTGGGCCTTATGGCCTGCCCCTTGAAAGATACGAGTCTTTTTCCCTTTAAGCTGCCACCTGTTATCCTCATCTGGCCTTAATCTAATCCCTTGTGGCCAGTGATCTCCTTGGCAACAGGGCCGGGAGGCCCTGTACCTGTCTCCCCCTTAACCAGCCCCAGCTTCCTTGCCCTTGAGGCGTTGAACCAAGTCACCAGAGGACCGGATGCCACATAAATGGAAAGTATAAAGAATAGCATTACCTTTGGCTTGTAAGCTACTACAATCAATACAAGTATTATGCTTACAAGGACATTGAACGGCTTTTGTCTTCGTATCTCCAATTGCTTCAAGCTGAAGTAGTCAAGGGTGCTCACCATCAGAAATGAGAGGAGATACATGGTGATCAGTACGAGATAGGGCCTGGAGCCTGGAATGTGGCCCAAGACTGAAGAGAAAAGGACCAAGGAGGCAATAAAGCTGGCGGCTCCTGGAATGGGAAGCCCCCTAAAAAATTTGCTTTTCTGGGCAGATTTCTGCACATTGAAGCGGGCAAGGCGGAGCGCCCCGCACACCAGGTACGTGAATCCTGCCAGCCACCCCAGCCTGCCAAAGGGCTCAAGGGCCCACTGAAAGGCAAGTATGGCGGGGGCCACCCCGAAGGCCACCAGATCTGAGAGTGAATCATACTCCATGCCAAAGAGGCTGTCAGTTTGGGTGTAGCGGGCTATTTTGCCGTCAAGGGCATCAAAGAGGCATGAGACCAGAATAGCAGCAGCAGCGGCCTCAAACCTTTCCTGTATGCTGGCCACAATGGCAAAAAAGCCGCTAAACAGGCTGGCAGAGGTAAACAGGTTGGGAAGGAGATAAACTCCGCGCCTGGGTTGTTTTTTCCTCTTTTTCTTCTTTTTTTTCATTCTAAAAACCCCAAGATTGTAGTGCCTGCCTTTACCCTCTGTCCCGGGGCAACCGCTGGGCTGAAGCCTTTGGGTAGAAACAGCTCAACCCTTGAGCCGAACCTGATCAAGCCAAACCGTTGCCCCCTTTGGACCTCTTGGCCTTCCTGGACCCAACAACATATGCGTCTGGCAACGAGGCCGGCAATTTGGACCAGGAGTATATTTCGCCCTTCTCCGATGTTAAGCAAGATTCTATTGCTTTCATTTAGAAGGGAAGATTTGTCCAAGTCTGCAGAAAAGAACTTCCCAGGTCTGTATTCAATCTTTTCAATACTGCCTCCAAAAGGGATTCTGTTTACATGCACATCAAAAAGAGACATGAATATGCTAATCTTTGCCGAGTCTTCCTTGAGCGGTGATTCTGATGCGCCTAACGACCTCACCTCCAGGATCTTTCCGTCAGCAGGGGCAACAACGGCGCCATCAACTCCGGGTGGAATTCTTTCCGGGTCCCTGAAAAAATAAGCAATAAAGAGGGCAATTGCCAAGAACAAAAAAGCCAGGGGGTCCCAATCCAGAAGATAAAATACAACCGCTAAGGCACCTGCACCTGCCACGAAGGGGAGTCCTTCGCTAGCCATGGGCCAACGGTTATGAATACGGGTATCTTGCAATATCCGTGTCTCCTATAGGTGTCCAAGATAGAACTGAACCCATCAAGTCGGCCTAATATTATTAGCTCAGCCCGATATTTCAGAAAATCAGGTTGTCAATTTGCAACTACTTTGGCAGGGAAACGGCACATTCCCTACGCTACGCTCGCTGCGCCGTCCATGGCTCCGCTCACTGCGGATTCCAGCCCTTCCGCTATCCTGCTCCAGGGCTGTAATGACGCCGCTCCGGGAACATCCCGTTTCCCTGCTGTTACCAAACAATGGATTTTGGACAGGCATGCGTGTCTCCCGAAATTAAGAAAAACAAGCAACAAACATGCCATACCACCCAGGAAGATTTCCGGACAAGCAAGAGCCATTATATTTCCCAGGACTTCCGCGTCAATAATTCCTGAGGTGATAAGGATTGGGGCGGATGTCAGGGGGCCTGTGATAAACGGGAACCAGCTCATTCGGGTCGTCATGTTTGCCATTTTCTAGTTTGCTTAGCCCCAGGAGTCCAACCGAGCTAGCCCTCAGTGTCCAGAGCAGGGGTGGGGCAAGCCGTACGCCCTGGCCGCCCATGGCACGTTTCAGCCGGGGGGCCTGGGATGGGTAATGGTTCCCTATGAATACAGCCTCCTGGCCCCCCAGGGATCCTAGTTCAGAAAAATTTACTGCCCTGTCGTCCTCTATCCTCGTGATTTTACCTGGACTGGATATGTCGAAGAGGGCTGCAAAGACTTCATCCTTCCTGGAATAGACAAATGCCACCACCAGAGTGCCAAGTCCTGCTGCCTGAGAGGCCAGGGCCTCCAGGGTGTTTATCCCCACTACTGAAAGGTTGAGGGAATGACACAGCCCTTTTGCGGCAGCCATTCCCACTCTAAGTCCTGTAAAGCTGCCAGGCCCCATGGCCACAGCAATACTGCGCACTCTTGCCAAATCAACTTGGGTAGATTCCAGCAAAAATTCCAGGGCAGGAAAGAGGGTGCCGAAGTGCCTTGGCCCGGTAGAGAGATAATGCTCTGCAACAACCTCCCCCTGGTTGCTGACAATTGCGAGACCAAACTGTAAGCCAGAAGTGTTTAATGCCAATATCACTGTCCGCTGCCAAGGAGCCTTGAGATATCGTTATACATGACCACTGCCATCAGAGCAATGAGTATGGCAAGCCCCACCTTTTGGGCCAATTCCCTTTTTTTCAAGGCGATGGGCCTTCCGATTATCAGTTCTGCCAGTAAAAACAGGATCAAACCGCCGTCCAGAATGGGGATGGGCAGAAGGTTCAACACGCCCAAGTTGATGCTGATCACAGCCATAAAGGGAATCAGATAGCTGAAATCCTGCTGGGCCAGTTGCCCTGTCATCTGGCCTATCATGATGGGGCCCCCCAGGGTCTTGATAGGGACCACCCGCTGGATGAGCTTTACTATTGTCAAAAGGGTGAGTTTGATGACCTCCCAGGTCTTTACCACACCCCTGCGCAGGGCCTCTCCAGGTTCCAATTCCACCTCCTGGAACTCGCCAGAGGCAACTATCCCTATCAGATAGGTCTGTTTTTTTTCGCCAAAGATGTTGGATACTTGTGATACCTCTGGGGTTACTGTAAATACGAGGGCCTTTCCGTCCCGCTTTACGGTGAGTTGTATGGGGGCCCCCTTGCTCTGCTGGACCCAGGTCCTTATATCATCCCAGGACTGGATAGGGCGGCCATCCACCTGGACGATCATGTCGCCCTTCTTCAACCCTGCCTTGGCAGCAGGAGACTCGGCCCTCACCTGGCCGATCTTAGGTAACATGATCTGGTCCCCGACAAATCCGTAGTAGAGGCAGAAGATGACGAGGGCTAAGATGAGGTTGAATACGGGGCCAGCAAGCACTATGGCCATTCTCTTTAGTACGTGTTGGTGGTTGAAGGAGCGGGCCTTGTCTTCCTCGCTGATATCAAGTGATTCGTCTTCCCCTTCACCCAGCATTTTTACATATCCCCCGAGAGGGATTGAAGAGATGACGTACTCTGTCTCTCCAATGGTTTTCCCGAGGACCTTTGTGCCAAAGCCCAGGGAAAACTTAAGGACCCTTACCCCGAAATACTTGGCCACGAGGAAGTGCCCAAGCTCGTGAAAAAATATGAGGACCCCAAGGACTAAGGTAAATGGCAATATGTAATAAATCAGTATTCCCATGCTCTTTACAGTCTCTGAAAAAAAATGCTCTGGGTCAAGCTTGTTTCAGTATTTCCGAGGCCTTTTTCCTGGCCCAATCGTCTGCCCTGATCACGCTCTCTATGGATTCCACCGGCCAGGTGGTATGGGCTTCCATGGTCTTTTGGATGAGCTTCGGGATATCCAAAAATCCGATTTTATTATTCAAGAATGCCTCCACCGCCACCTCATTTGCAGCATTCAATACCGCGGGCATACTGTCTCCTCGGCGGGCCGCCTCCAGGGCCAGGGAAAGGCATTTGAATTTATCCAGGTCAGGCTCGTGAAATGTGAGGGGAGCGGTCTTGGCAAGGTCCAGGGATGGCAAGCGGTTTTCAAGGTGATTGGGATAAGAAAGGGCATAAGATATGGGGATGGTCATGTCAGGTATTCCAAGCTGGGCGATGATGGACCCATCCCGGTACTCCACCATGGAGTGGACAATGCTTTGGGGATGGATAAGGATCTTTATCCTTTCCATGGGGATGTTAAAGAACCATCTTGCCTCGATGGCCTCAAGCCCCTTGTTCATCAGTGTGGCAGAGTCCACGGTTATCTTGGGGCCCATCTCCCAGTTGGGGTGAGCTAGAGCCTCTGATGGGGTAACATGGGCGAGCTTTTCGGGGGCCAGGCTGTGGAATGGCCCACCTGAAGCAGTAAGTATTATCTTTACCACATCCTCCCTGGGATGTCCCTGAAGACACTGGAGGATGGCGCTGTGCTCACTGTCAATGGGGAGAACCCTCGTTCCACTCCTTTTTGCCTCTTCAATGATAAGGGCCCCTGCCATTACCATGGTCTCCTTGTTGGCCAGGGCCACCTCCTTGGAGGCAAGTACTGCCCGGTAGGTAGGGATGAGACCTGCTGCCCCTGTCATGGCCGAGACTACGGTGTCCACCTCATCCATGAGGGCTATTTCCACAAAACCTTCGGTCCCCCATAAGACCTCGGGCCTTTGGCCAGGAGGCAGGAGATGCTCTAGTTCCAGGGCGGATTCGTGGTCCTGCAAACACACCACCTGGGGTTTGAAGGCTCTAATTTGCTCCAGCAAGAGATTTATGTTTTTTCCGGCCCCCAGGGCAACCACTCTGTATCTTTCAGGGTGGGCCCCAATCACCTTGAGGGTGGTTACCCCGATGCTGCCTGTTGAGCCCAGTACCGTTATGTTTTTCATCAAAGATGCCCTCAATCAGACAGGCAGTTCAATGGTTCATGATCTTGAGTAACAAAAAAATATAGAGCAAAGGGGCTGAAAAGAGAACCCCATCAATCCTGTCAAGGATGCCCCCATGGCCGGGTAAGATTGATCCCGAGTCCTTGACCCCGTAGGCCCTTTTTACAAAGGATTCTGAGAGGTCTCCCAATTGAGCAACTACCGAGATTGAAAGGATCCACAGGAATGACCAGATATTCAACCTGGCAAGGCCGAACAGGTGGATAAACCACGCCCCGAATATTAGACTAGAAATCATTCCTCCCAAGGCACCTTCCCAGGATTTAGAAGGGCTCACCTTTGGGTGTAGCTTGCGGCTCCCTAAGAGCCTGCCCATGTAGAAGGCGCCGGTGTCACCTGCAAAGACCACCACCAGCAAGAACATTATCCAGGCCTTTCCAGCCGGGTATCTGCTTATGATGGCAAGAAGGGCAAGGGGGAGACAAATGTAAATGGGGCCAAGGAGTAGTTTTGCCAACCCTTCTATTTTTTTGTTTTCCGGTTCAGGTTGGAACAAGACCATAAATAGCAGGGGAAAGAAGGCCCAACAGATCACAAGCAAGGGAAGCAGGTGTATTTCCCCGAAAAAAAGGACCACAAAGAGGAACACGGTGATGCAATAGGACGTAAAGTGAAAAATATGTCCAAGACCAGGGGAGGTTATTCTGTAGAACTCCACCAGACAGAGCACAGAGGCAATGCAAAGGATCGAGTGGATGGGCCAGAGTTGGTCGGCCAACAAGGCCAGCACCACTATCGGGGTCAAAACAATCCCTGTGAGCCATCTTTTCAAGTCCATGTGTGTCTAGTCAAAGGCCGCCCCGAACCTTCTCTCCCTTTTTTGAAATTCAGCTATAGCTGCCAGATATTCCTCTCTCCCAAAGTCTGGCCACAGGGTGGGCGTGAAGTAGAATTCAGTGTAGGCTGATTGCCACAGCAGGAAATTGCTTATCCTGTATTCGCCGCTGGTCCTTATGAGGAGGTCTGGATCAGGTAAGTCGGGGAGATAGAGATTCTGGCAAAAGAGATTTTCGTCAATCTCCTCACTTCGGCACTTACCTGTTTCCACGAGACGGACCACTCGCTTGACCGTATCCAGGATCTCCTGCCTTCCACCGTAGCTGAGGGCCAGTGTAAGTGTCATGTCCCTGTTGTTGCTGGTCTGTTGTATTGCCTTGTCCAGCATCCGACGGGTGGAGGCAGGAAGCTTATAAATTCTACCTATGCACCTGAGCCTGATACCCTTATCGCACATCTCGTGGAGCTCTTTCTTGAGGAATTGCTCCAGCAGCTTCATCAGCGTGTTTATTTCGTATTCGGGTCGCTTCCAGTTCTCTTCAGAAAATGCATAAAGGGTAAGCCAAGGAATGCCAAGCTCTCGGGTAACCTTTACTACTTCGCGGACCGAATCAGCCCCTTTTTCGTGGCCTTTTACCCTGCGAAGGCCATGTTGTTTGGCCCATCTGCCATTGCCATCCATGATTATGGCCACATGGGTGGGGAGTTTTTCCTCTTTAAGGTCTGCCATCACCCTTATATTCAGGTCCTAAGGAGAAATTCCCTCTGTGGGACAAAGGAGGGTTAAAACTCTAGGATCTCTTTTTCCTTTTTTGCGGTGATCTGGTCGATCTTTTCTATGAACTCGTCAGTGATCTTCTGCACCTCGTTTTGGGCCTTGTAAAAATCATCCTCTGAGATCTCTTTTTCATTCTTCAGTTCCTTGAACATTTCATTGGCCTCACGCCTGTGATTCCTGATGGAAATCTTACACTCCTCTGCTTCCCTCTTGGCCAACTTTGCAAGCTCTTTCCGGCGCTCTTCGGTAAGAGGGGGAATGGAGATCCTGATGATCTGTCCGTCATTCATTGGGGTGAGGCCCAGATCAGATTTCAATATGGCCTTTTCAATGTTGCCGATAATGGATTTATCCCATGGTTGAACCACGATGAGCCTGCTCTCAGGGACCGAGATGGAAGCCACCTGCTCAATGGGCATCACTGTTTCATAACACTCCACTTTCAGACCTTCCAAGAGGGCCGCAGATGCACGGCCAGTTCTTATCTTTTTCAGTTCCCGTTCCAATGCCTGGAGCGTCTTGTTCATCTTCTGGCGCATTTCGTCGAGGATTTCTTCTTTCATTGCGCATCACCTCCGATAATGGTTCCGATCTCCTCTCCTCGCACAGCCTTCTCCATGTTGCCCCTTTTCTTCAGATTGAATACCACAATGGGGAGGCGGTGCTCCATGGCAAGGGATATGGCGGTAAGATCCATTACCTTGAGCCCTCTTTCAATCACCTCCCTGTAGGTCAATTCCTTGAAATACTTTGCAGAAGGGTTCTTCTCCGGGTCTTCATCATAAACACCATCAACCCTGGTGGCCTTGAGGAGGGCATCGGCCCCCATCTCCAGGGCCCTCAGGGTGGCTGCAGTATCAGTGGTGAAATAGGGATTGCCTGTGCCGGTTGCAAAAAGCACTATGCGGTTTGAATTCAGGTGGCCAAGGACCCTGTCCCTCTCGTAAGGCTCTGCCATGGGGCCCATCTCCATGGCCGAGACCACCCGTGTCTCAGCACCCTTATTGCGCAATGCCTCTGAAAGGGCAATGGCGTTCATGAGGGTTGCCAGCATACCCATGTGGTCAGCTGCCACACGACCAATACCAAACTCCTGGCCTCTCAATCCCCTGAATATATTCCCCCCTCCCACAACTAACCCCAGCTTTACACCTGAGGCATGCACATTGAGGATCTCTTGGGTGATAACCTCTATTACTTCGGGGTCAATGCCAAAGCCCTGTTGACCCATCAGGGCCTCGCCGCTCAGCTTCAAAAGTGCTCTTTGGCACCTAACCCTCATCAGCCTCCCCTAGCTGATATCTCACAAATCTCCTTATTATTATGTTTTCTCCGGTCTTGGCGATCAACTCATTGAGGAGGTCCTGGACCGTTATGTCGGGGTTCTTGATAAAAGGCTGCTCAAGGAGGCAGGCCTCAGAATAAAACTTCTTGAGTTTCCCTTCCACGATCCTGTCGATCACCTTCTCAGGCTTGCCAGACTCCCTGGCCTGTGTGGCATAGATCTCTTTCTCCTTTTCCAGGATGTGGGCAGGAATTCCTTCCCTGTCAATGGCCAGCGGATTTGTGGCAGCCACCTGCATGGCAATGTCCTTGACAAAACTGGTGAAATCCTCTGTCTTGCCTGTGAAGTCTGTCTCGCAATTGACTTCCACCAGCACTCCGATCTTGCCGCCAGCATGGATGTATGACTGGATCTGGCCTTCAGATGTGGTTCTTCCACCCCTTTTCTTGGCAGTGGCAATCCCCTTTTTTCTCAAGAGCTCTATTGCCTTTTCCACATCCCCATCGCATTCCTGGAGGGCCTGCTTGCAATCCATTATCCCGACGCCGGTCTTTTCGCGCAATTCCTTGATCAAAGCAGTGGATATCTCCAATTCTCTATTCCTCCCCTCTTTCTTCGGTGTCTGGTTGTGCTTGGGCCTCTGTTTCCTCCCTCTTGGGGATGACGATTATCTCAGGCCCGGCCTCTGTCTCTTGGGCAGGGGCCTCAGTTGGTACATCATCCTTTTCCCCTGCAGCCTCTTCCTGCTGCCTTGCCAGTTCTGCCTCTGCCCTGAGCCTCTCTTCTGCCAGGTTGTGGCCTTCCACACAAGCATCAGCGATCCTGGAACAAAAGAGACGGATAGCCCTTATGGCATCATCGTTTCCAGGAATTATAAAATCGATCTCATCGGGGTCGCAGTTGGTGTCGGTGATGGCCACGACAGGTATACCCAGTTTCCTGGCCTCCCGAACGGCGATCCTCTCCCTCTTGGGATCCACCACAAAAATAGCCCCTGGAAGTTCATCCATGTCCTTTATTCCGCCCAAATTCTTTTCAAGCTTGGCAAGTTCTTTTTCCAGCTTCAGGGCCTCTTTCTTGGTATAGCGGGAAAATCCGCCCTCACGCTTCATGGTCTCCAGCTCTTTTAGTCGGGCTATGCTCTTTCTTATGGTCTGAAAGTTGGTTAGCGTTCCACCTAGCCACCGGTTGACCACGTAAAACATGCCACACCGTTCGCTTTCCTCCACGATGGCATCATGTGCCTGCTTCTTCGTGCCCACAAACAAAACAGAATATCCCTCTGATACGGTTCGCACTATGAATTCATAGGCCACTTTAAATAGTCGGACGGTCTTTTGAAGATCCAGGATGTGGATCCCGTTTCGCGCCCCAAAGATATAAGGTTTCATCTTAGGGTTCCATCGCCGGGTTTGATGGCCGAAGTGGACCCCTGCCTCCAAAAGTTCCTTCATAGTCACGTTTGCCATTAGATACCTCCTCTAGCTACGGTTATTTCCTCCGTCCGGCATCTCCTGGCCGCCACCGCCTAGGCGAATCGGCCAGCACCGGAGCGATCCCACCGGACGTGTGTAATTGCACACCCTGATTCTTGGATATTGTGGGCTCCTCTGGTATAATTACCCACAAAGACAGCGGCTACCCCATGAGGGATCTGCGGGTAGCCGACACGCCAAATCAGGCAAAAAGAACACAATCTTTTTTTTATACCATCAACAGGTAGTCCTTTCAAGGAAAAAGCTATCTGAAACCAATTTGTTGCTCGGAGGGACCAAGGCCCATGGGAATGGAAGGGGCGACATTGAATGATAGTCCCCATGCGTCTCTAAATAAGATTAAGGAAATATTGGATGAGGAGGAAAAAGGGCGTCTTTCCCCTCATGCCTGTCCCAGCAGCGCAGGTGTGAGAAGGGAGGAAGAAGAGAGTGTGGCCTTGGGCCACAGGCAGAACTTCTCGCTCGACACAGACAGGATCCTCCACTCCCTCGCCTATTCCCGCTACATAGATAAAACCCAAGTTTTTTACTTGATAAAGAATGACCACATTACCCACAGGGTCCTCCATGTTCAACTGGTCTCCAAGATAGGGAGGACCATAGGAAGGCTTTTGAGACTCAATGAGGACCTGATCGAGGCCATAGCCCTAGGCCATGATATCGGCCATACCCCTTTCGGGCACGACGGCGAGACCTTTCTCTCCGAGCTTTGCAAGAAACACGGCGTCGGCCCCTTCTTGCACAATATCCAGAGCGTGAGATTCTTGCAGGAGATTGAAAGAAAGGGTAGGGGATGGAACCTCACGCTTCAGGTGCTGGACGGCATCTTTTGCCACGACGGAGAGGTACATGTGCAGGCCTTGGAGCCTCAAAAAGACAAGGATTTCCATACACTGGACCGTGAGATCAGACAGAAGAGCCTGGATCCCAGCGTAGATCTGAGCCCCATGACACTTGAGGGGTGTGTGGTGAGGATGGCAGATACCATTAGCTATATTGGTCGAGACATAGAAGACGCCATAAGACTGGGGCTGATCAAACGCTCAGATATTCCAAAGGAGTGCAGAGAAGTCCTGGGTGAGACCAACGGAACCATAGTTTACAGACTGGTGGAGGATCTGGTGGCAAACAGCCTTGGTCGCCCCTATGTGAGTTTCAGCCAGGAGGTGGCCGAAGCCTTGGGGAGGCTCAAGCAGTTCAATTACGAGCACATCTATCAGTGCAGCAAGGTCAAAGAGCAGAGGGATAAGGTTTCACTCATGTTCACTCTGCTTTTTGAAAAATACATGGAAGACCTTGAAAAAGAGAACTTGGACTCTGACATATATCGCGAATTTTTAGATGGAATGGCTCCCAAGTATCTAGAGCAGACCCCGCCTGCTGGAATCGTAAGGGACTTTATCGCCGGCATGACCGATGAGTATTTCTTGAGCCAGTGCCACAAGAATTTGATACCCCAAATACGAAAGACCAGGTTTGCCTGATCAGGCGTGCCCAAATTATCTATTTTCCGGGAAAGCGGTTGACAAAAACATAGCGAGTAAGTATGGGTATAGGCGCTTCGCTGTGGCGTACGTAGTGAAGCGAGCGAAATATCCAACGGAGGCCCTTAGTTATGCCGGACCTGCCTGAAGTAAAACAAGGCGAAACCCTCCTCAAACTCGACAATATTCACATGAGCTTTGGCAAGGTGAAGGCCCTAAACGGGGTCAGCCTCGAGGTGAAAAAGGGGGAGATTCATTCCATCATCGGTCCAAATGGCGCTGGTAAGACCGTTATGATGAATTGTATCAACGGGCTTTACAGGCCCCAGCAAGGGGATATCTATTACAAGGGGCAGCGCATCAATCACCTAAAACCGTACCAGAGGGCCCAGCTTGGTATTTCCAGGACCTTTCAAAAGATAGAGCTTTTTGGTGGAATGACGGTTCTGGACAATATCCGCCTCGGCCGCCACATCCATCTCAAATCAGGCATCATCAGCGGGTCCATTTATGTGGGCAAGACCAAGAAAGAGGAGTTGGAAACCCGTAAGTTCATTGAGGAAGAAATCATAGATCTCTTGGAGATAGAATCCATCAGGGACAAGACCGTACACATGCTCCCTTACGGTTTGCAGAAGCGGGTGGAGCTTGGCAGGGCCTTGGCCCTTAATCCCGAACTCCTGCTCCTAGACGAACCTCTGGCCGGTCTTAACCTGGAAGAGGTGGAGGACATGGCCCGCTTCATCCTGGACATAAACGAGGAGGAGAGGTGGAAGGTGACCTGTATCCTGGTAGAGCACGACATGGGCGTGGTGATGGACATCTCCCACCGGGTGTTTGTGTTGAATTTCGGTAACCCTGTAATTGACGGCCCCCCTGAGGAGGTTCAGAATAACCCCGATGTGATCAATGCTTATCTGGGCGCCGAGGACCTGTACACCACCAGGAGGTAATGAGATAGATGAACCCCACCGGTATTGAGATTACCAAGGACCTCACTATCCCTAAGCTATTCGTTCGGCAGTGCAAGAAATATGGAAAGAACAAGGTTGCCATGAGGGAAAAGGAGTTCGGCATCTGGCGACCCTACACATGGCAGGATTACTACGACAATGTGAAATATCTATGTCTGGGAATGGTGAGCCTTGGGCTCAAGAAGGGTGACAAGGTGGCCATGATAGGTGACAACCGTCCCGAGGGGCTCTGGGCAGAGATGGCGGCCCTGTGTGCCGGTGCAATTGGGGTGTGGCTGTTTCAGGACTGCATGCTGGATGAGGTGAAATACATAATAGATCACAGTGATGCGAAGTTCTTCGTGGGAGAGACCCAGGAGGAGGTGGATAAGGCCCTTGCCATCAAGGATGAGTGCCCGAAGCTTGAGTGGATCATCTGGGACGACCCAAAGGGTATGCGCAATTACAAGCAGGAATTCCTCATTAGTATCCGAAAGGTCCAGGAGTTGGGCCGAGAGCTCGACCAAAAAGAGCCCGGCCTGTTTGAGAGCCTGGTGGAGGAGGGACACGGCGATGATGTGTGCCTCCTTTTTTATACCTCTGGGACCACTGCCCTTCCCAAAGGGGCCCTTCTTTCCCATTGGAACATGCTTACCATGGGGCGTAACCTTATGGCCGTTGATCCCTGTTATGAGACCGACGACTTTGTATCCTATCTGCCCTTTGCATGGATAGGGGAGCAGATGATGTCCATATCCTGCGGGCTCCAGGTGGGCTATACCCTCAACTTCCCTGAGGAGCCTGACACTGCCCAGGAAAACATCCGGGAGATCGGCCCTCATGTGATGTTTGCCCCGCCCAGGCTTTATGAAGGGATGACCAGGCGTGTCCAGGTCAAATACATCGACTCCACCTGGATCAAGCGCAAGTTTTTCGAGTTTTCCACCAAAGTGGGCTACAAGGTGGCAGACCTGAAATTCGAAAAAAAACCCATACCCTGGTACTGGAAGTTCTTGAACTGGATAGCTTACATCACGGTCCAGAAAAAGCTCAAGGACCACCTGGGGATGTCAAGGCTCCGCCATGCTTACACTGGTGGAGCAGCAATGGGTCCTGACCACTTCAGGTTTTTCCATGCCTTGGGTGTAAATCTCAAGCAAATATACGGGCAGACAGAGATTGCAGGGATTTCAATCGTCCACCGCGACGGCGATGTCAAATTTGATACCGTGGGAACCCCCATCCCCGAGACAGAGGTCCGCATTACAGAAGAGGGGGAGATCATCTCACGGAGCCCATCGGTGTTTTTGGGTTATTATAAGAATGAAGAGGCCACCAAGAAGACCCTTGTGGACGGGTGGCTGTACTCAGGAGATCGCGGATTTATTGACGAGGACGGCCACTTGGTGGTCTTTGACAGGTCAAAGGATGTCATGACACTCAGGGATGGTCGGCCCTTCTCGCCCCAGTATCTGGAGACCAGGCTCAAGTTCAGCCCCTATGTCCAGGAGGCCTGGGTTATAGGGGATAAGCGGCCTTATGTGACCGCGGTCATGTGTATTGATTACAATGTGGTGGGTAAATGGGCCGATGATAAAAAGATCAACTATACCAGCTACATGGAGCTCTCTCAAAAGCCAGAGGTCTATGATCTTATCCAGAAGCAGATAGAAGAGGCAAACAGGGATCTTCCCGATGTGGCCAAGATCACCAAGTTCGTTAACCTTTACAAGGCCTTTGACGCGGATGACGACGAGTTGACGCGCACCAGCAAGCTCAGGAGGGCCTTTGTGGAAAAGAGGTACAAGGATATTGTGGACGCACTTTACTCTGACGTGGATGTGGTGCACATGGACACCACCATTACTTATGAAGATGGACGGGAGCAGAGGATCAAGACGGACCTTATGATCAGGAAAGTAAAGATGTAAGGGGGAACTTGAATGGAACTCTTTCTGATGACACTGGTTACCGGCATTATGGTGGGGGGCATCTACGCCCTGGTGGCCCTTGGATGGGTGTTGATATATAAGTGTTCCGGTGTACTGAATCTGGCTATGGGTGAGCTCACCCTGATCGGTGCCTATGTGACACTGACCTTTTACGAGATGGGTATGCCATTTATTGCGGCCGTGTTTTGCACCATGATAGTGGGTATCATATTGGGGTATCTCACTGAGCGCATATTCTTGGACAAGCTCATTGGAGAGCCCATCTTGGCGGTGATCATGGTTACTGTAGGGCTCTCCTTCTTTTTCAGAGGCATGGTTTCCTTCATATGGGGGACTGATACCAGGGTGTTCGACCCTCCAATATTCTCCTTGACACCGATCACTGTCGGCTTTGTGCAGGTATCGCCTGTGTATTTGTGGTCCTTTATTCTGTCCATAGTATTGCTCATAGTCTTTGTGGCCTTTTTCAAGTACACCCGTTGGGGTCTTGCCATGCAAGCCACCGCCGATGACGAGACAGCGGCCCTCAGTCTGGGGGTGAGTGCAAGGTTTGTCTATTCTGCTGCATGGGCAATAGCGTTTATCAGTGCCGGGGTGGGGGGTGCGCTCCTGGGCAATATCAATGGTATCAATATCTCGGTGGGGTATCTGGGCCTCCTGGTGCTTCCAGCCGTGGTCTTGGGCGGGTTAAACTCGGTGCCGGGTGCAATTGTTGGAGGCATAATTATCGGGATTTTACAAAATCTGTCCGGAACATACCTGGATGCCTATTTCCCGGGAGGGGTCAAGGAGATAATGCCTTTCGCCTTTATGACCGTGTTCTTGCTGTTCAAACCTTATGGTCTCTGGGGTTGGGAGAGGATCGAAAGAGTATAGATTTTAGGGGGCTTGCCCAAAGTTAGGGACCTGGTGAAAAACTAAGTTAGAGGAGAGAAGTTTATGTCCAGCGTGTGGCTGCCTTGTGGCGATTATCATGAGACCTATGAACAGGACCAGGGATGGTGGCAGACAAAATTCATAAAGTTCAAGATGATCTTGCTTCTTTTGGTGGTGTTTGTGGGTATCCCCCTGTTTGCCCCTGAGTACTGGGTGAGTGTTTCCACCATGGTGGGTTACACGGCCATGGGCGCCCTTGGAGTCCAGCTCTTGATCGGCTATGCCGGGCTGATCACACTGGGGCATGCAGCCTTTATTGCAGTGGGGGCTTATACAAGCACCCTTTTGGTCTTACAGTTTCCGTGGCCCCAATGGGTTGTGGATGCAGGGCTGTCCTATCCCATCAGTATAGTAGTTGCCGCGATCGTGGCCGGGATTTGGAGTGTGCTCTTTGGACTGCCTTCTGCAAAGGTGAAAGGCTTTTATCTCATTCTTACCACCATGGCCGCCCAGTTCATCACGGTTGACTTTATACTAACCCAATATGTCAGCAAAATAGGAGGCAGGGGCCAGGCCTTTTCCCTACCCCCCGGCACCATCAAGTTCGGTCCCATAGTGGTGGACACTGAGCGGGAGATCTATTATCTTATGGCCATTTTCCTGACCCTGATGGTGATAGTCCTTGCCAACCTGTTGCGCTCAAGAGTGGGGCGGGCCTGGGTAGCAATTCGTGACAATGACATAGCGGCCGAGACCCTAGGCATCAATGTGGTGTGGTACAAGCTTCTGGCCTTTTTTGTGGCAGGTGTCATGGCAGGGGTGAGCGGAGCATTCTGGGTGAGTAATACCGCCGCTCTAAGCCCTGAACACTTCCCTTGGTTCTGGTCGCTGTGGCTGGTGGGTGTTATCCTCATAGGAGGGGTGGGCTCAATCCACGGTGTCATCTTCGGCTCTGCATTCATGGTCCTCATTATGGAATTGTTACAGATGGCTGTTATCCCCTTGGCTGATTACTACCCAAAGCTGTTGATAGACTTTGCCTTCCTGAAGGAATCTGCATTCGGGCTTGCCATATGCGCATTTCTAATCTATGAACCCAATGGTCTGGCTTATAGGTGGTGGCAGATAAAGAACTACTTCAACCTCTGGCCAT
>JALVMN010000387.1 GCA_027027005.1 Desulfobacterales bacterium
CACCTACCCAAGTGAAAAGCATATTTGAAAAACTCCATTCAGAGGCTGATTGGGTCGCACTATTGGATGCCGCTGAGCCCCGGTGCTCTGAATTCATCTTTTGGCTGGACCTCCATTACTATGCTGCCGAGGCAATGGGCCAGATGGGTCCCAACTTCGAGGCGGCACGGGAGGCAGTCTGCCGGGAGACGGCCTATTTCCTCTTAAGGGTCCCAGGGATCGAGGAACTGGAGTTTTCTGATGGCACCCCTTTTGCAGATGCTCCCACCAAGGCGTGGCTCAGAGACATAACGCTTGCCAGGGGTGAAGAGGCTGGCCAAGGCACTGCTCCCCTCTCACCAGAGGGGGCCTCCCTGGATGCAATGGTTTCAGAGGAACTCAAACAGGCCCAAGGGCTGGTGAAGAAGCGCAAGCTGGCCGATGCAGTGAGATTGTTACATACCAGGGTAAGGGAGAGTGGATCCCGCAGGGAGGAGATGCTGTGGCGCCTGGCCCTTTGCCAGGTCCTGGTCCAGGCCAAGAAGGTCTTTTTGGCCGCCCCTCATGTGGAGCGCATCATGGAGGATGTAGACAATTACGGTGTGGAGGAATGGGACCCAGAGCTTGCCCTTCGGGCACTCACCGGGGCGCTCACGGTCTATGAAAGGCTTGGGGATGATCAAGCGCGCCAAAAGGCGGAAAGTGCACTTGCTCGCATCGCCAGACTCGACCCAGCGCTGGCCCTCAAGTTCAAGAAGAAATAGCCTCCATGATTTACAAAGAGGGTTGCCTCTAGTAAAATGAATAAGTCTTTTAATAAGAAACAAACTTAAAGACAAGGAGGATAAAATGGCAAAGGAAGGAACTGTGGCCCCAAAGGAAAGGGTGAACATTGTTTACAGGCCTGCCACAGGGGATGCTCAAGAAGAGGTGGAACTCCCTCTCAAGCTCCTGGTAATGGGAGATTTCACCCTCAAAGAAGATGACCGTCCCCTTGAGGAACGGGAGCCCATCAGCATTGACAAGGACAACTTCAACGAGGTGCTCAAGGGTCAGGGGATAAGCCTCAACATGACGGTCCCCAACAAGATTTCAGGGGAGCCGGATGATGAGCTGAGCGTGGAGCTCAGCTTTGAGTCCATAAAGGACTTTGACCCCGAGGCGGTGGCCCGCAAGGTGCCGGAGCTAAACAAGCTCCTGGAGTTGCGCGAGGCCCTCACCGCCCTGAAGGGGCCATTGAGCAATATTCCTGCATTTCGCAAGAAAATCCAAGAACTGGTCAAGGACGAGGCGGCTCGTGAGCGCTTGCTCAAGGAGCTTGGCCTCGACAAGTAGGAAAGGGGGTATAGGCAATGGCTGAAGAGCAAGAAAAAACAGTAGCCGCTGAAGAAACCACCCTGGAGGAAGGCTCGCTTTTAGAAGAAATAGTCCAGGCCACCAAGCTGAAACCTACTGACGATGCCTATTCCCTGGCCAAGAGGGGTGTGGAGGCCCTTATTGCCCAGCTTTTGGAGCCCGGCCGTGAGGTGCCCAAGGTCTCCAAGGCCGTGGTGGATGAAATGATTGCAGAGATCGACAAAAAACTGAGCCTCCAATTGGATGCCATTCTTCATCACCCTGATTTTCAGAAACTGGAGTCGGCATGGAGGTCGCTGAAGTTCCTGGTGGACCGCACTGACTTCAGGGAGAATATCAAGATAGAGCTGCTGAATGTAAGCAAAGAGGATCTCCTGGAAGACTTTGAAGACTCCCCTGAAGTTGTCAAGTCAGGGCTCTACAAGATCGTTTACACCGCGGAATACGGCCAGTTCGGCGGTCAACCTTATGCGGCTATGATAGGCAACTACGAATTCGGCCCCGGGCCACAGGATATAAAGCTGCTCCAATACATAGCCGCAGTGGCCGCCATGGCCCACGCGCCGTTCATCGCTGCTGCAGGGCCTCAATTTTTCGGGCTCGACAACTTTCAGGGGCTTCCCAATCTCAAGGATCTCAAGTCAATATTCGAGGGCCCGCAATACACCAAGTGGCAATCGTTCAGGGAGTCAGAGGATGCCCGCTATGTGGGGCTAACCCTTCCCAGGTTTCTCCTTCGCCTCCCCTACGGGCCTGACACACAGCCTGTCAAGGCCTTCAATTATCAAGAGGATGTCTCGGGTAATCACGAGCATTACCTTTGGGGCAACACCGCCTTTGCATTCGCAACCAGGCTCACCGAGAGCTTTGCAAAATACCGCTGGTGTGCAAACATCATAGGGCCCATGGGCGGAGGTGCAGTGGAAGACCTGCCGCTGCACCAGTACGAGGCCATGGGGGCGGTCCAGACCAAGATACCCACAGAGGTGCTCATATCCGAGCGCAGGGAGTTTGAGCTTGCAGAAGAAGGTTTCATTGCCCTCACCATGCGTAAAGGGAGTGATAATGCCGCCTTTTTCTCAGCCAATTCCTGCCAAAAACCGAAGTTTTTCGGTATCAGCAAGGAAGGCAAGGAGGCAGAACTCAATTACAAGCTGGGTTTGCAGTTGCCTTACATGTTCATCATCAACCGGCTGGCACATTACTTGAAGGTGATCCAGCGGGAGAACATAGGTACCTGGAAGGAGCGGGTGGATCTGGAGCGAGAACTCAACAACTGGATCCGCCAGTATGTGGCAGACATGGACAACCCGCTTCCCAGTGTGAGGAGTCGGCGCCCGTTGCGCCAGGCCCAGGTCACTGTGGAGGAAGTTGAGGGAGAACCCGGCTGGTACAGGGTCGGTCTGAAGGTGCGTCCACATTTCAAGTACATGGGCGCGTTTTTCACCCTGTCACTGGTTGGAAAGCTGGACAAAGAATAAACCTAAACGCAGAAAGGAGGAATGAGCTATGCCGATGCCAGCACACATGGAACTGGAAGGAAAAAACCAAGGTAAAATCGAAGGGTCTTGCGAAATGCAGGGTAGAGAGGGGACCATCCTGGTTTATGCCATGAATCATCATATCCACATCCCCCGGGACACCCATTCCGGACTCCCTACTGGTAAGAGGGTTCACAACCCCCTAACCATCGTGAAGGAATATGACAAGTCCTCTCCCAAGCTCTATCAAGCCCTATGCACCGGTGAGCAATTCTCAAATGTGACCATCAAGTGGTATAGGATTGATCCCACGGGCAAGGAGGAGCATTATTTCACCACCAAGCTCGAGGATGCCATCATAGTGGACATGAAGCCTTACATGCCCGAGACATTCCTGGCCCAGAACGAGCCATATAAGCATATGGAGGAGGTCTCATTCACCTACTCCAAGATCATCTGGACATGGGAACCTGACGGCATTGAGGCCCAAGACGAGTGGTCCGTGCCCAGCGCTTAGGCAGTTAAACCACAATGAGGGAACAAAGGCTGCTGGAGCGCATTAGTTCCTGGAAAAAGCATCCGGAACGAAGGGGTGGGGAGGACCGCGGCCTCGTTCTGGAATCGGTATTGAGGCATCTGCAAAAAATCCTCAATACCAGGCAAGGCAGTGTTCCCATAGGTGAGGATTATGGTGTGCCTGATTTCACCGAATTCCTCCATGACTATCCTGAATCACTCAGGGCCATGGAAAGGGCCATCAGGCACACCATTCAAAAGTATGAACCCAGGCTCAAGGCAGTCCGGGTAAACTTTCTTCCGCCCGACGATGAGGCCTTGGTGGTAAGATTCCAGATTGCCGCCAAGCTGGATCTCGACCAAGATGTGGTCCCAGTGGTAGTGGAAAGCTCCATTGACCCTGACGGCAAGATCAAGCTCCGTGCATGATAGCGGGACATCAAACCTATCTCTTTTAGGGAAACGGACTGGTGCTTAATGTTCAATCGATACTTCCAGCAGGAGCTGAATTTTCTCAAATTGCTCGGCGAGCAGTTTTCAAAGGAGCACCCCGCCCTTGCGCCCATGTTGAGCGGCCCCACGGCGGATCCGGATGTGGAGCGACTCCTGGAGGGCGTGGCCTTTCTCACTGCGGCCCTAAGACAGAAGCTTGACGATGAGTTTCCTGAAATCGTCCACGAACTGATACAGCTCATATGGCCCCATTACCTGAGGCCCCTACCTTGCTCCAGCGTAGTGGTGTTTCAACCAAAGCCCACACTTAAGCGCACCATCAATATACCGGCCGGGATTTACCTCAACTCAGTGGAAGTGGAAGGGACCACCTGTCAATTCAAGACCTGCTATCCCGTTGATGTGCACCCTATGACCGTGGTGGAGGCCTCGTTCGAGGATGTGCCCGGGAAGCCTCCATCCATAAAGCTGGTCCTTGAGCTGAAGGGAATATCATTGGTTGACTGGGAGCCTGACTCCCTCAGGCTGTATCTTGCCGGCAGTTACGGGACAGCGGCAAACATCTACTTCTTGTTGCGGAATTACCTCCGAGAAATCATCATAACTCCCATGGAAGGTGGGAGCCCCATCGTCCTGGGGCCGGAGGACCTGAGGCCCGTGGGGTTTGGACCAGATGATCAACTGGTCCCCTATCCAAGCCATTCCTTTCCCGGTTACAGGATCTTGCAGGAATACTTCATACTGCCTGAGAAGTTCCTGTTCTTGGATCTCACCGGGTTCTCCCGCTGGAAGGAGCGCGGTGATGGCAACAGGTTTGAAATAAGATTTATCTTAAAAAACCTCCCCTTCCCTGCTCCACCGGTGAGGGGAGAAAGCTTTGCGCTGCACGCCACCCCGGTGATAAACATCTTTCCGCACGAGGCAGATCCCATCCGCCTGGACCACAGGCAAACCGAATATATGGTAAGACCTTCGGGTGCCAACACCGAACACTACCAGGTTTACGGCGTGGAAAGGGTGGTGGGTTATGTCCAAGGAACCGCAGAGGAGAGGGTTTACAGCCCCTTTGAGGTATTCAACCCCTTGCCATCCAAGACCCCCCTCTACCACACAAAGCTGAGGCGCTCCCCTGTTAAAGGAAAGACGGGGGAGTTTTCAGTGTTTCTGTCTGTGGCCTATCCACCTGGGGGGGAACCCCCGAGGCTTGAGACCCTTTCCATTGACTTGCTTTGCACAAACGGGGCCCTGCCTGAAAGCCTTCAACTGGGCGACATTTCTCTGCCCACAAGCACTACGCCGGAATTTGTGACATTCAGGAACATCCGGCCCCTTACCACCAATGTCTTGCCCCCCTTGGGCTCAAATCTCTTATGGCGCCTGTTGAGTCTCTTGTCATTGAATTATCTTTCCTTGGCCAGTGCGGAAAACCTCCGGGCGTTATTAGAGTTGTATATATTCACCGAGAGCAGGAACAAGGCCTCTGTGGCGGCAAACCAAAAGAGGATCCAGGCAATCGAGCAGGTGGAAGCCCTCTCCAAGGATCGGCTGGTGGGAGGAGCCATCATGAGGGGGCAAGAGATACAGATAAAGATGCGCTATGATCACTTTGCAAGCGAAGGCGACATGTATCTTTTCGGCACAGTTCTTGACCATTTTCTAGGATCTTATGCGGCCATCAACACATACACGAGGCTGCAGATTCAGGAGTCAGTCAAAGGGGAGATATATACATGGCCAGCCAGGATAGGCGACCGGCCCATGGTCTGAGGAGACGTCTCCTCCAAGAAGCACACGAATTCTCTTTTTACCAGGTGATAAGGCTCTTGAGGGCCTGGGAAGAGGATGAGGCGCGCACTCACAGCGGTTATGGGCGTTCATCAAACGGGATAAAGGTAAGGCCCCAACTCTCGCTGGCCTTTCCTCCTGCAGATATCGCAGAAATTGAGCACTCCGATGATGATTCATTGCCGAGATACACTGTTACGGCCACCTTCCTGGGCCTCTACGGCCCCTCTTCCCCACTACCCACCTTTTATACCGAAGACCTCCTCATGGAGGCCGCCGAGGATGAGACCGTTACCAGGGACTTCCTGGACATCCTGAACCAGCCCCTCTATGAGCTACTCTTCAAGTGTTGGGCCAAGTACAGGCTTTTTATAGAGGTGGTTGAGGAGCAGAGCCAGGACCAGATTGAGCGCCTCCTCTGCCTCCTGGGGCTTGGTGCACCTCAACTGGTCCAAGATCTTCCCGAGGCCTACAGATTGATCCGCTACCTCGGTATAATCACCCAGCATCCCAGGTCAGCCGTGGGGCTCAAGACCATATTGCGCGACATCTTGAAGGGAATGCCCATTGATCTAGAGCCCTGCCTTCCCAGAATGGCCCCGATCCCGGAAGAGCAGAGGTGTTATCTGGGAAAATCAGGCTCCACCCTGGGTGTGGATAGTTACATCGGCAAGGAGATCCTGGACAGAACGGGCAGGTTCCGGATAAAGATCGGCCCCCTCACCAGAGAACAGTTCAGCCGACTGTTCCCGGGCGGCGAGGTACACCGCATGATGGTGACGGTTACGGACTTCTATCTGGCCACCTCCCTTGAATACGATATGGAGGTGGCATTGGATCCCTCAGAGGTAAAAAGCGCATGCCTGGGGGCGGCCCAATGGTCAAGGCTGGGGTATGACACTTGGATCTATTCAGGAGAGTTGGGCATCCAGCCTACTGTAATATTCAAACCCCAAAAACCACCACGAGGAGAATAATCATGGTAAGCGTAGACATAAAATCCCTTTTGAATCGCCTGAATCCTTATTGTACCAGTTGTCTTGAGGGTGCGGCAGGGCTGTGTGTGTCGCGGACCCATTACGAGGTCACCATTGAACACCTGCTCACCAAGCTGCTGGAAGAGCCTCAATCAGACCTACCCCTCATACTGCGCCAGTTTGACATTGAATCCGGGAGGGTCAAGAAGGCGGTTGACCAGGCAATCGAGCAGTTCCGCACAGGAAATGCCGCAAGGCCGGTTTTTTCACCATTGCTGATGGAACTCTTCCAGGAGGGATGGCTTGCAAGCTCCGTTGACTTGAACCAGCCCATGATTCGTTCAGGGGGGCTTCTCCTTGCAATGCTGAACAAGCCCACCCAGTTTGCTGTAGGCCCTTTCATGGACTACTTCAACTCCATAAGCCGTGACGCCTTGCTCGCCCAATTCTGGGATATTGTCAAGAACTCCATTGAGGAGCCAACTGCCGAAGAGCGAGCGGCGGCCAGGGAAGAGGCCGCACCAGGGGGAGGGACAGCGCTTGCCAGGTTCTGCGTGGACTTTACAGAAAAGGCCAGGGCCGGTGAAATAGACCCGGTATTTGGCAGAGACCGCGAGATCCGCCAGATGATCGACATCCTTGCCCGGCGTAGAAAGAACAACCCCATCGTGGTGGGCGAGGCAGGTGTTGGAAAAACGGCAGTGGTGGAAGGCCTGGCACTTCGTATCGTGGAAGGTGATGTACCTGAGATACTCCGGGATGTATCGATCCTTGGGCTGGACATGGGCCTGCTTCAGGCAGGCGCCGGGGTAAAGGGAGAGTTCGAAAACCGCCTGAAGTCTGTGATAAATGAGGTCAAGGCCTCATCCAAACCCATCATCCTATTCATTGATGAGGCCCACACCCTGATAGGCGCAGGCGGGGCCGCCGGAGGAAGTGATGCTGCAAATCTCCTCAAACCCGCCCTTGCCCGTGGGGAACTCCGCACAGTGGCAGCCACCACCTGGTCTGAGTACAAGAAATACTTTGAAAAGGATGCCGCCCTTGCCCGCCGCTTTCAGCTCGTCAAACTTGATGAGCCGTCAGTGGAGACCGCCACCCTGATCTTGAGGGGCCTCAAGGAAAAATACGAAGAAGCCCACGGCGTCGTGGTGCGGGACGATGCCATAGAGGCTGCCGCCGAGCTTTCCAGCCGTTACATCTCGGGCCGCCAACTGCCGGACAAGGCAGTGGACCTACTGGATACCAGTGCTGCCAGGGTAAAAATACTCCTCACTGCAAAGCCTGATGTAATTGAAGACAAGGAAAGGGCTGTCCAGGCCCTTGAAAGGGAATTAAAGGCCCTGGAGCGGGATCAACTCCACGGCCTTGAGGTGGATCAGGAGCGGGTGGAGGAGATAAAGGCCCGGCTCGAGACGCTGAACCAGGACCTGGAAGGTCTTAAAAAGCGTTGGCACAAGGAAAAGGAGCTCGCCCAAAGGCTGGTGGAACTGAGGAAATCCCTCTATCAAGAAGGTCCAGACAAGGAGACATCCGCCAGGGACGAGCTTAAAAAAGAGCTTGAGCAGGTCAAGAAGGAACTGGAGGTAATCCAGGGTGACAATCCCTTGGTGCGCATTGAGGTTGATCCAGATGTGGTGGCAAAGGTGGTATCCGACTGGACAGGTATTCCCCTGGGGAAGGTGATGCGGGATGAGGCCAGCAATGTGATCAACCTGGAAGCCAATCTCAAGGAACGAATCAAGGGACAGGACGAGGCCATTGAGACCATCGCCCAGGTGATCAAGGCCGGCAAGGCGGGCCTCAAAGATCCTGCCCAACCCCTGGGGGTGTTTCTGCTCGTGGGGCCCAGCGGGGTTGGCAAGACCGAAACAGGCCTTGCAGTGGCCGACCTCTTGTTTGGTGGGGAAAGGTACATGGTCACCATAAACATGAGTGAGTTTCAGGAGCGCCACACCGTAAGCAGGTTGATCGGGTCACCTCCGGGCTATGTGGGCTATGGGGAGGGAGGAGTGCTGACCGAGGCGGTGCGCCAGAGACCTTACTCAGTGGTGCTGCTGGACGAGGTGGAAAAGGCCCACCTGGAGGTCATGAATCTGTTCTACCAGGTCTTTGACAAGGGGACCCTTTCAGATGGTGAGGGAAGGATCATTGACTTCAAGAACACGGTGATCTTTCTTACGAGCAATCTGGCCACCGATGTGATCACTGAGATGTGTTCAGGTGAGGAGCGCCCCCCGCTGGAAACCCTCATGGCAGCAATTCGTCCCATACTGAGCGACCACTTCAAACCTGCACTCCTTGCCAGGATGACGGTGGTGCCGTTCTACACGCTTCCACAGAATATATTGAAAGACATTGTGGTGCTTAAGCTCAACAAGCTTGCAGCCAGGATGGCTCAGACTCACAAGATGAAACTGACATACTCGCCAAAGGTGGTGGAGCAGATCGCATCCCGTTGCACTGAGGTTGAAACCGGTGCCCGCAATATCGACCACATCATGAACGGGACCATCCTTCCACAACTGTCAAGAGAAATCCTGGCAAAGCTCGGCGAAGGCTCCATGCCCTCTCGGGTAGAGCTGGATGTGGATGAGGGAGGCAACTTCCACATCGCCTTTGCCGATTGAAAATTAGATAACCTTGACGAGGAGGTTGAAAATGGTCGAGTTTACAGGGCGGAAGCGGTTTTCCTTCGTCTCCCAGGGAATGCCCGAAGATACCTTTGAGGTGGTGAGGTTCCGGGGAGAAGAGGGTATATCCAGGTTGTTTCACTTCGACATAGTGCTGATCTCCGAAGAACCCGAAGTAGATATCGACGGTGTGCTCCAAAATCCTGCCGTATTTACCATCCACAGGGGAGAGGAAGATCGCAAGATCCACGGAATCGTCTCAGAGTTTGAGCAGATGCACGAGGTGGACCAATACACATTTTATCAGGCCTCCTTGGTGCCCAGACTGTGGCTTTCTGATCTTTATCGGGAAAATCAGCTTTTTCTTGACAAGAGCGTTCCTGAAATCATTGAAGAGATCCTGAAACAGGCCGGGCTAACAAGCAAAGACTATGAATTGAAGCTCACCAGGAACTATCCCAAATGGGAATATATATGCCAATATAAAGAAACAGACCTCAACTTTATCTCCCGTTGGATGGAAAGGGAGGGTATTTATTACTACTTTGAACACACTGACGAAGGTGAAAAGCTTATAGTAACAGATAGCTCAACGGCTCACACTGAGATTGAAGGTGAAGCCACTATTCCCTACTCTCCTCCATCGGCCCTGATCCCTGAGGAAGAAGAAGTGATAAGGCACTTCATGTGCAGACAAAAGGTCCTTCCCAAAAAAATAATCCTCAAGGACTACAACTACAGAAAGCCTTCCTTGGATCTCAAGGTAGAAAAGGAGGTAAATCCCCGCGGCAGGGGGGTCGTTTACCTCTACGGAGAGCACTTCAAGGACCCGGAGCAGGGCAAAGAGCTTGCCAAGCTGAGGGCCGAGCAGATCGCTTGTAGGGGGAAGCTCTTTATGGGTGAAAGCACCTGCCCACAGCTCTGTCCGGGTTTTTTCTTTGAACTTACCGACCACTACCGTGACTCCTTCAACCAGAAGTATCTGGTGATAGAGCTGGAACACGAGGGGAGCCAAGCCGCCACTATGCTGGCCGGATTGGAGACCCAGGAGGCAGAGGGTGAAAAGGAGCCTGCATACTTAAATCGCTTCACCCTCATACCATCGGATGTACAGTTCCGCCCTGAGGTCAAGACCCCGAAGCCGAGATTCTACGGCACCATCAATGCCAAGATAGATGCATCCGGAGATGGCAAATATGCCGAGATCGATGATCAGGGCCGCTACAAGGTGATACTTCCTTTTGACATGAGCGGCAGAGAGGGTGGCAAGGCCAGCCGCTGGATAAGAATGGCCCAGCCATACGCGGGAGCGGATTACGGTATGCACTTTCCTTTGCACAAGGGCGCAGAAGTGCTTCTTACCTTCGTGGATGGTGATCCCGACCGCCCCATCATAGCAGCAGCCGTTCCTAACCCTGATAATAAGACACCCGTCACTTCCAAGAACTCTACCCAATGCGTAGTCAGGACAAGTGGGGGAAATGAGATAAAAATGGAGAACAAAGAGGGTACTCAGATGATGAAACTCCATTCCCCCACGGACAAGACCTTTGTACGCATTGGTGCTGGAGACTCTGGAGGTAAATCCGGCATCGAAGTATCAACCCAGGGACATCAAACGACCAGGATAGAGCAAAAACGCTCCATTGAGGTGGGGGCTGATACTGACGAGCATTATAAGGCCAATGTGAAGACAAAAATTATTGGCGACAGGAAGACCACTGTGGTCGGAAGAACTGAATCAACACATCTGTCCGACTCCAAGACCACAACCACAGGAAATAGAGAGATCATAAATACCGCCAGTTTTAAGCTTATACAAGTAGGCCAGAGCGAGCAGACAAAAGCAGCAGGAGAAAGAGCCCTTTATGTAGGTCAGTTAGACATAACCGGTATAGCTGGGAATACCAGCATATGGGTTGGAACAAAAAGCCAAATCACGATCGCCCTGGCAAGCGAAATATACGTTGGTGGGAAAAGCGAGGTGTTTGTTGGAATGAAATCTTCTGTCAATCTAATCGGTGCAAGTGAAATATTTATCGGTTTCAAATCTGACATAAAGCTGGCAGGTCTCCTTGAACTTACAGCTGGGGCAAAGTTGGCCATAAATTTGGGGGTATTTATGGAATTAACTGCGGGTGTTAAGATCGCTAATGAACCGGGTGGGGAGATCAAGACTGAGCCATACAGCATTACCACCTCAGGAATAAGCCAGAACGTCTCGGGTATCACAAATATTGTATAAGTTGAAAAGGTACCCTGCAAATGGTTTAGGATTTCGAAACATCTAAATAAAAAAGCGTGTCTCCACGCTGAGGAGGTGACCTAAAGATGGATAACGCAAAGGTCATAACCGCGACTTCGGCTAGCGATAAGCGCGTCGGGATACCCAAGTTCTCCGCAGAAGAGACGATCAAGAAGATTCGTGCCGCAGGGATGAATAATCCCGAAATTGAGGAAGCTATCCGTAAAGCAGAGCAGAACTACAATGATGCTTACAGAAAGTACGGATATGCCTTTCCACCTGTTCTCATGCCCACTGATGAGGAAAAGGACGAAATGAAAAGAGTTGTACTGGAAGGATATGAGAAAGGTGAAAGCTTTTCAGGAAAAGATTTCACCGGTGTGGATCTGTCAAACCTGGACCTGAGAGGAATAGATTTCAGAGAAGCCTTTCTTGAGGGAGCCAACCTATCTGGTGCAGACTTACGAGGAGCTGATTTTACCAAATGTGTGCTTGTGAGAGCAAACCTGGATGGAGCCTTTCTTCCCTCTGCAAAGCTCTCAGAGGCGTGCCTGGGCCAGGCCACATTAAAAGGTGCTGACCTGAAAAAGGCCAATCTATTCAGAGCCGTACTGGTCCAGGCTGACCTGACCCAAGCAACTCTGGCTGAAGCCGTAATGGATGAAGCCGATTGCGCGCAGGCTATCATGAAAAACGTGAATTTTCACAAGGCCAGTGTAAGAGCCGTGCGTTTTCTGGAATGCGATCTCACAGGGGCACAATTCACAGAATGCACAGCCAGTGATGCCATGTTTGTAAGGTCGGTCCTTGAGGGTACGGATTTTTCAAATGCCAACCTGGAAGCAGCAGTGTTTGCCGGGATCATAGGAAAACCAGCCAACCAGAAATAGGATAGCGTAACCGTCTGACATGAAAGTCATCAAACCTCTTAAACAGGGAGTCCTGTACAGAACGTTTGAAGATGGAGACAGGTACTTCTTTGTCGCCACTACGTTCACATTCTTCGCATTTCTATCTCCGGTTCGAGTCCTCTCCGAGATTGACATGTGGAAGTTTGTTGCTGCCGAGCTTGGACAGAATTCCATCCTGGATATGGGGATGCCTAAGCCCAAGGGAGAACTTCTCGTCATAGGCAAGTTCTTTTCTCCGGATGGAAAGCCGGTTCAAGGTGGAAGGGTCCGGGTCAGGCTGGCTGGAATTGACAAGACCCTGTATGTTTTCGGGAATCGATACTGGAAAAGGGGGCATGGTGGCCTGCTCAAAATGACCGATCCGGAGCCGATCGCCACTGTGGACATTTCTTATGAAAACGCGTTTGGAGGCCCTGGGTTTGCCCTCAATCCCCTGGGCAAGGGTGTCAGCCAGATTGTAGATGATAGCGGGCAGAAAGTTTGGCCATTGCCTAACGTGGAATCACCCAACTCTTTGATAGTATCTCCGAAGGATAAGCCCGACCCGGCAAGCTTTGCTCCCATAGATGTGACATGGCCGCAACGGGCCAAAAAGGCCGGCACCTTTGATAAGAAGTGGCTGAATACGCGGTTTCCCGGTCTCGCAGAAGACCTTGACTGGACCTTTTACAACATGGCGCCTGCCGACCAGCACATTGAGGGTTTTTTCAAAGGTGATGAACCATTTGTCATCGAAGGAATGCACCCTGAAAAGCAGACTCTCAGTGGCAGGTTGCCGTCAGTAAGGTCCCGTTGCTTTGTGAACAAAATCATCAATGGAGAAACACTTTTCGAAGAGATCCCCTTGAGACCTGATACGATATGGCTCTTTCCCCATTCTGAAAGAGGCATCCTCATTTTTCGGGGGCTGATGGAAGTACATAGCGATGACGCTGAAGAGATCCTGCACATGCTTGTGGCCTATGAAAGGCTGGAAGACGAAGATAGACCCATTGATCACTATCGGCAGGCCCTCCACAAAAGGCTGGACAAAGAAAAGGGCCATCTATTTTCGCTGAGTGAGAGTGACCTAATCCCTCCTGGGGAGAAATCTGGTTTTTCTGAAATAATGGAGGCCGATGACACTAAGCTGCTGGTCGGGGACAAGCTGCTGGCCGCCAACATGAAAAAGAAGGGAGAGCTTGAAAGGGAAAAAATCAGGACAAGGATAAAAGAAGCAGGACTTGATCCTGACCAGTATGCTCCGGTTCCCCCAGACGAGGGGGAGGTGGATTTCGAAAAGCTAGAGGATGTTGCAACTCTTGCGGAGAAGAGCCAAAGGGATGCGGAGGAAAAAGCGAAAAAGCTCCTTGCTGAACAAGGTTTTGATTACGAGCAGCTAAAGAAAGAAGCCGGGGCAAAGCCCGTCCCGCGGCAAAGATTTCAAAAGGATGAGTTGCTTAAACAACTCGAGCAACAAGGCCGACTCACCCCTGAGGTCGAGGAAAAACTGGACCAGGCCGAACAGTTGATTCATAAGGTTTACAAAGATTATGGCCATCACCTTCCCCCTGCACTGTTTCCGCCGGAAGAAACCCTTGCTCGCCTAAGGGAAGAGGTGCTAACCGAATTTAGCGAAGGCAAAAGTCTTCGCGGGCGCGAGTTAATCGGCGTCGATCTTTCTGGCTTAGACCTACATGGAATAGATCTACGCGATGCCTTCCTTGAAGGTGCTGATCTGTCCGGGGCCAACCTGGAGGGAGCAGACCTTCGCGGCGCCATATTGGTAAGGGCAAATCTTAGTGACGCAAAATTGTCCTCAGCAAAGATGCAATCCTGTGGCCTGGGCAAAGCCGATCTTACGAGAGCTGACCTTCATGGCGCCGATCTTTCAGAGGCCACCTTTGTGGGTGCAGACCTATCAGGGACAAATCTTAGTGAAGCAAATCTTGCGGGAGCGGATCTCTCCCAGGCCAAACTTGATGGCGCTAACATGAACAGTGCTATCATGAAAAAGTGCAGGTTTTTTGAGACCACAGCGGCAGGAGCCGGTTTTGTTAAAGCAGACGCAAGCGAGTCTTTCTTTTTCAACGCGGACTTGAAAGGTTGTGACTTTACTGGCGCAGATCTAACCTCTGCCACATTTGTGGGTGTCGAAGCCGATGAGAGTATCTTTAGAGACGCTCAGTTAAGCAACATCCGCATACTAAAAAATTCTTCCTTCCAGGCAGTGGATTTCTCCAGGGCCACCATAACCAAGGCCAATTTACGAGGTACAGATCTTTCGAGATGCAATTTTGAAGGGGCTGATATTTCAGAATCAGACCTGAGCGAATGCAAACTTTCAGATTCAAATTTTCATCGGTCCGTAGCCATAGGGACCCAGTTTGTAAAGGCGGACCTCAGCAACGCTCATATGGTTGCTATCAACCTCTTTAAGGGATCGCTACAGAAGGCCAATTTACAGAATGCTGATTTAAGGGAATCTAACCTCGCAATGGTTGATTTTATCAAGGTGAAATTCAACAATACAAATGTAGGAAATGCGTATTTAGCGAAGACTTTTATAGACAGGTGGGTGACAAAGTGAGTCTTGATGACATATTACGTGATGCTGTTAACCAGGAACCGGAAGGCTCACGACCACGAAAGCTCTCAAAGGAACAAATAGAGGATCTGGTCAGCCGTGGCGAAGTAATATCAAATATAGATTGTACCGGCATGGATCTTTCCGGGATAAACATGGCCGGGGGAATATTTGAATTCGCCAATTTTTCGAATACCGCTCTCATGGGAGCCAAGCTCAACGAGTCCATATTCCTCAAATGCGATTTTGGCAGTGCCAACTTGTTTGAGGCCAACATGCATCTGGCAGTATTTAATGAATGCGACTTCACTGCGGCTCAAATAATAAAAGCAAGACTCCCCGTTGCGAAGTTCGTGAATTGCAAGTTGCCTTCCGCCAGCTTGAGCGGAGCGGATCTATCAATATCATCTTTCGTCCAGTCCGATTTAGAAAGCGTGGACCTTTCCAACACAATTATTAACAGATCTGCTTTCCTGGATTGCAAACTCAAGAGTGTCAATCTTACGCAAAGCAAATGCGAACAGACTATGATGCTGGGCGTCGATTTCCGCAGCTTTGAAATTGAGGGGGCAAGTTTCCGCCAGATGCTATTTCACGAGGCATGCTTTGCCAAAATGAGCCTCAAGGGTATGGACTTTTCAATGTGTCAGTTTATGAGGGCAGATTTGAAAGGGTGTGACCTGACTGAGGCTGACCTCACGCAAGCTAGCTTTATGGAAGCTGATCTGTCAGGAACAATTCTAAAGGGTGTACGCGCGCCTATGGCTATTTTCATGAAAGCATCAATGGAGCGAGTTGATCTCAGGCAGGCCATCTTGCGACAATCTGTTTTCCAAGAAGCTGATTTATCTTTCTCGGATCTCAGCATGGCGGACATGGAAGCGTGCGCCTGCGGATTTGCCTCATTTAAGGGGAGCAGATTGATCAAAACAAATCTTACAGATGCCGATTTATCTCACGCGGATCTTTCGGCGGCTGACCTTAGCTATGCAAACTTACTCAGAGCCAAGCTTCATCAAACAATTGAGGCTAATACTGTGTGGACAGGATCAAACAAGAAATCAGCCTTAGGCACTGACAAGGAACTGGCCAAGGCTGAAAACTGGAAACCCATGGTTTAGGAAGATACTATTCAAGATTTTCAGGAGGAAAACCCATGCAAAATGCGGTGCGACAACTTATCCAAATTGAGACCATTTACGAACAAGGAATAGTCGTGAAATGCGAGGAGGAAACTTATACAGTGGAGACGCATTCTGGCACATATGAGGCCAAGCAGGCTGTTAGCTGCCTCATATCACCAGAGCCCAATGACAAGGTTTTGTTGGCAGGTAACCACGATGAAGGTTTCTATGTCCTCTCAATCCTTGAGCGAGGAGAGACCTCCAAGAAGACAATTTCGTTTTATGGGGATGTGGCCTTTTGTGTCAAAGATGGTCGCTTGACATTAAGCTCCCAGCAAGGTCTAAACCTTACCTCTGGAGAGTCCGTGGACATAACTTCTCCGGGCCTGAACGTTCGCACGTTGAAGGGAGAGGTACACATCCATGATCTCATTTTCAGTGGAAGTTTTTGGATCGGACAACTCCATAAGATAAAAGTCGCCATCAATATTGTTGACTCATTTGTCGAACGGCTGAGCCAGCGTATAAAACGCTCATATCGAACTATCGAAGAGGTGGATCGTCTAAGGGCTGGTAGATTGGATTATCTTATCGACAAGTTGCTCTCACTGAGGGGCAAGTATTCCATGCTCACAGCCAAGGAAGACGTAAAGATTGACGGCGAGCGAATCCACATGGGTTAGGAGGAACAAGATGTTTGCCAATACTCAGATGATGGGCACGGACATGGGCTTCCCTGATGTTTGCCTCACCCCTGCACCCCCGTCGCCATCACCCGTACCCATTCCATACCCCAATATTGCAATGGGACCAACTGCAATACCATCTCAAGTAAAGGTACTCATAATGTGCATGCCTGTCCACAACCTGGCTACAACAGTACCAATGACAAATGGCGACAACACGGGTGTCGCATTGGGTGTAGCTTCAGGCACAGTTATGGGACCTTCCCGGCACCTAACAGGTGCTTTCACCGTGCTCGTGGGAGGGATGCCGGCAAGCAGGGTGACCAGTGTTTCCCTTCAAAATTCAACCAACTGCCCGGGGATGAGACTTGTACCCAGCCAGCCGAAGGTGATCTTGCTTGCTCCTTAGTCTGGACGCTCTCGTAAAGACTTAGGAAAGACAAGATGCCTTTACAGGCATCCTCCCGAGCAAAGGGCAGTCTATCAGGACTCTTTGAAGATAGGTTTTGCGCCAATGAACTATGACTCCCATGTATATAGCTATGATCTGGTCATCTACGAAGGTCACAGCTATCCCCAAAGCCATCCGGATCACCTCGCTACGCTGGGACGCCTGTTTGGACTGACGCCCCAGGATCCCCGCCGTTGTCGTGTGCTCGAATTGGGATGCGCTTGCGGAACCAACCTTGTGCCAATGGCGTTCAGGTTCCCCAAAAGCGAGTTTATTGGGGTCGATCTTTCCCGAAAGCAACTGGAGGTAGCGGAAAAGACTACTCGCGCACTAGGGCTCAGTAATATCGTGTTCCATCATATGGATCTGCTAAATCTTGAAAAATCCTTTGGAAAGTTTGACTACATCATAGCACATGGAGTTTTTTCATGGGTTTCAGACGAACGCCAGGAAAAAATCCTCACTATCTGCAAGGAGAACCTCAAGCCAAATGGAATAGCTTATGTGAGTTACAATACATACCCCGGTTGGCACATGAGAGAGATGATCCGCCACATGACCCTCTACCACACCGAACGATTCCAATCACCTGGAGACAAAACACGTGAAGCAAGGGCTCTTGTTAACTTTCTGGCCCATTCTGTCTCAGGAGAGAATGATCCCTATGCCCTCCTACTGCGCCGGGAACTCGAACTCATAACCCAATCGCGTGATTCCTATATTTTTCACGAATTCTTGGAGGAGCAAAACTCACCCATATACTTTCATCAGTTTATCGACCGTGCCGGAAAACATGGATTGCAGTATCTGGCAGAAGCCGACCTAGGCTCCATGCTCACCAACGTGTTACCACAAGATATCGCTGAAACAGTGGAGGGCATCAGCAAGGACATGATTGCCGCTGAGCAGTACATGGACTTCCTTAAGAATCGGCTGTTTCGGCAGACCCTCCTCTGCCACGATAATATACCACTGAGCCGCATCTTGGATAGGAGAAGCCTAAAGGGCCTCCTCATTGGCTCCAGGGCACGTCCCGAAAAAGAATCTGTTGACCTTACACCTGAGCATAAGGAAGTTTTTAGAACGCCAGAGGGGACATGGACGCGGGTCGATTTTCCTCTCACAAAGGCTGCCCTCATGACATTGAGTAAATTGTGGCCAAAGGTGGTAACCTTTAAAGAACTGTTCCACGAGGCATGGCAGATGACACTGCAAGAACAATCTCAGGAGGCCCACTCTATCCGGGAGAAGAAGGACCTGCTGGCGGAAGACCTCCTGTTCTGTTTTGCTGGGAAAGTCATCGAGCTTCATGCCTGCCCGCAAGATTTTGTGACGGTGCTCAGTGAGAAGCCCAGAGCCAGTCGCCTGGCCGCCTATCAAGCCAGCATTGGAGCGCCCATAGTCAACCTCAGACATGAAACAGTGGACTTGGAAGTTTCTTCAAGATACCTCCTCATGGCCATGGACGGAAACAAAAACATGGATCAATTAGCGGACTACCTATCAGGATTGGAGCAATTGGGGATCTTGACAATCAAAGACAAGGAAGCCCCAGTTAGTAGTGATACGCATGCCGGGGGCCTACGAGAGAAAACAGTAAGGATAGCGCAAAATCTTGCAGAACTGGCTCTATTGATCGGCTAGCGCCTCCATTGGTCCGTTCCTGCCACCATATTGATCCGCCCTTATCTATTCTATCACCGCAAAATGGGGACACTAGGGGATGGGAGGCGGATAGAAACCGTTGGAATTGCAAAAGGGGGGTTATAGACTGTTAAGAATCTCCTGGCGCTTTTTCTTGTATTCATCCTCACTGATCAGCCCCTTTTCCCGGAGAGCCTCCAGTTCCTCAAGGCGATGAGTAATATCTGACTTTCTGCCCTCTGACAACACAGGAGAAGAAACCAACACGATCTTTGTCTTATCAGCAGGGTCGTATTTTACTTTAAGCTTTGCACCTGGCTGGAAAAGGGCGATATGAGTTTGTGAAATCAGTTCCCTGGTTTGCACCCTGAAAGATTCTCCATTTGCCGGCACCACTTCCAACGTCAGCAGCAGCTCCGTATACCTCTTGGTAGCATAACCCGTATCACGCACCTCTATGATGTAGGCCTCTGCCTCACTGCCTGATTCATATATTCGCTGCTCTTCTTGACTAGCTTCTCTGGCCTTCCTTATCTCCCCGATCACAGCGGAAATAGCACCTTTTGATCGGGAACCACCAGGCTCTTTTTTCACAACTAATAGAAATACTGCCGCGAATACCGCAACGGCGATTACGAAGCCCACTATACCCACCACAAGTCCGATCGTACCAAGCTTCATATGATGACTTTTCCTTTTCTCCTGGTTATCAAGGTGGAAAATAAGACATACTCGGCAAAGCTCACATCAACTACATTAAGCCTGATTGGGTGAAGAATGTCAACGATAAGGATTGAGGATGGGGGCCTTGCCCGATTTATCGAACAAGGCCCAATAGACGTCAAAAAACCTCATCTTAAGGTTCTACTTAAACCGCCCAGCTTTGCCTTTGCCAAATGCCCGGCCCTTGCCAGCTACAACACCTTTGCCAGCCACAGTTCCCTTTCCAATTACAATACCTTTTCCGCTCACCGTGCCTGTTCCTTTTTTGTAATGCACGTTGCCATTCTCGTCTTTCCAGATGGCTATACCGGTGCCACTGGCAGTGCCCTGGCCTTTTCCGATCATGGTACCCGTGGCAACACCCTTTCCTTTTGCCCATCCTTTGCCTTTTACAGATCCGGCAATCGCAGGGTTAATGGCAATCAGCAACAATGCACATACACCCAACAAGATCATCATTCCCGTAGTCTTTTTCCTCATCGTATCCTCCTCCTCTCGTTTTTTGCCCAATAAGACGTACGGGAACTCATTCAGGTTTACAAAAAAATGCAGGTCTGATAGAAACAGTGTCCTCCCATTCGTTCAGAGAGGAGAGGATTTGTATGTGGGAGGAAATGATTAGCCACCACTTTTGAGCCCTTGTAATTTCTTTTTCTGGATCTCAGCGTCCTATTTTGATTTTGTACTCACATTGATCCCTATTAATCTCCATTGACTCCCTTCCATCCAGTACTTCAAATCAAACGTGAGCTTCATTTTAGATAGATCATAGTGTCCCCTTACATGAAGTGTTCCTTGCTCTATGACTGGGGCATCTTCAAAGACAGGTACCTTCCCCTGGATCTCGGTGAGATCTATCTTTTTTTCAACAAAGGCCGAAAAACCGCCAGCCAGTTCTTCCTCAGATGTTTGTTTCTGCCACATGCTAGCTATACTGCGGTACATTTGGGTAAAATCTTCATTCTTGATAGATCTGGCAAGGAGGATCATGGTCCTGTTAACGAGCTTGACCAGATCTGATCGCGGTGGCACCTGCAAAGCCTTCCCGAGGGGCGGCTCAGGTGCACCTGCTGCCACATTGATGCCCATCAATTTCCATTTATTGTCCTCGTATAGGCAGGTCAGGCGGAATTTAACTGTCATCAGTTTCGTATAATATTTGCCCTTTAGAACCAACGGACGACTTGGATCAATAGATGGCTTATTGTCAAAAATAGGATCCGTTCCCTTGATAATAGAGACATCCACTTTGCCTTCCACAAAGCTGCTGAAGGCATCGGCAAATTCTTCTGCAGTCATTTCTTCTTTCACCGAACTGGCGCATGTCTCATAAAGCTTGGAAAAATCTCCGGAGCTAACTGCGTCGGCAAAAAGATACATGGTAGTATTGACCAGTTTCTTTAGGTCAATGTTTTCTAGCCCCGCAGGTTTCTTACCTGTGGACAGGAGATCTTCCGCAGCAATCTCCATCTCTCTGTAACCAGCCAAGCTCTCGTCTGTTCCAAAAATGGTGGTCAACAGCCCCAAGCCAATATAGCAGTCGGCCCTTGCGAAAAGGACCAGGGCAAGTTCACCCTTATCTTCGCCAGTATTTACGTTCCATATTTGAGCCTTTACTGGAGGGTGAATGAACCTACCTTTTAGCCGTTCAGGATCTCCTGGCTTCACTAATTTAATCCCTGCGGCAGTGTAATCCTCTTTCATTATCTCAAACACTATATCAGGATTCTTTTCATAACTTAATGGAACTGCCACTACACGCAAATAAGCACCCGCCTCTTCCAGGCCCCCACCTGCTATCGTCGGCAGAACCAGATCCACCCCTGATATACCTTCGGGTATCTCGATAGGCTCTTTAACGACCCATGAAGATGGATAACGGAACTTGAGGATAGGAACCCTTTTGCCTAAGTATATCCTCATAGGCTCGGCAAAGGGAGTGGGAGATTTCTTTTTAACCGTGAAAGAGATTGCGGCCGCACCAAAAATCTTAGCATATTTTTCAAATTGGGGCTCAGGTGCTGCGCAGTATATTGTAAATACTCGCTCACCGTGCTTTGACACCGTAACCCGGGTTAGCCATGTCACCTTCTTTTGTTTTGCACGAAAAAGGGCATCATAGACTTTCCTCCCATTGAATGTATCTCGTCGCTCAAACAGCTTTTCCCAACCTTGGCTTTGAGCAATAAGGGCCATCAAGTCTCTTGTATCTTCCTCAAAAGGTGTCCTGAAACAGGTCACCTGTATGGAAGCCCTTTTTTCCTCTTTTCTTGGAGCAACTATTCGAGCCAAAAGAACATTGGCCACAGCGAGGGTCCCTTGCTTGACCTTCTTTTTGTAAGCATCTTTAGCACTACTGCCTTGCAGCAGGCCGGAGACGACTTGGTCCTTGCTTGGCTTGATCGGCACGCTTTTCCACGTCTTAGGCACGAGCAAACTGAAAGCTAGATCTTCTCTGCCCAACGGCTTGAAGCTCATGTTGTAAAAAAAGTTCCGGATTTCTTGCTCTGAAAAGAGGTCTTTCGTAGGGATAAGCCTATCAGGGTCCAGGTCGGTGGCAAAGAGATGACTATAAGATATGAGACATATCACCCCCACAATAAAGGCAACTTGCGTGAACCTTTTCATGATACCCCCCCTCCTTAAGTAGAAGAACAGTGCTGTAGCGGGCCTCACGCCTCCAATATACTTCATCCGCCTTCCCGATCGCCCCTGTACTTATGCTGGAAGCGATGCAATTATCATCTGCTTCGTGTGAAGGCGGGGTCCGCTCCGTTCATATGATCACGCCTTAGCCTCTGGAAGGCCAGGGCATGTAACGGTGAGCGTGGTAGAAAAAAGCCCATTCTTCATGAGTCTTCGTTACCACTTTAAATCTTGAACCTATCCAATATCTTGGTCAACACCCTTTTGTCATTTATGTATACGCTCACACTGGCCTTTGCATATGTGGAAAAATTGAGTGGTCCCAGACCTACATACACCCTATAAAGTCCAGGATGAGGAGGAGTAAAGGTGATACTTCGCGACTTGTGCCCTGCATATTCGGTATCCTCATGATAGACCTTTCCCCCTGAATCCACAAGCCGGACGCTCAACTTCATCTTTTTTCCGGTATAAATTCGTATGAGATACTCCTGATCCGGTTCTTGCACCTTGAACTCCAAGAAATTGTTGGGGCCGGTAACAACTACCCTTTTTGAGGAAACGAGATCTCCGCCCAGAAATACCGTCTCAAAGATTGCATAGGCTATAAAGAGTGCGGCTATGAGAACGCCGACAGGGCCTCCTCTAAAAGACCATACCTTTTTTGCAGTATCCAAAAGGTTCTCAAGCGACATTCTGGATTCTTTTTTGAAATGCATCCCAGGCCCCTGGGGCTCTCGTGGCTCGTCCGACTTTTCCCGAGCTTTCAGGAATTTCTCTATTATAATGCCGCATCTTATACAGGCCTCTGCCTTTGACTGGCGAAATCCACAGTTGGGACAAACCATGCCCTCCACGGCCCCATCCTGGCGCCTCACTTCACTCATTATACCTGCTCTGCGGAAAGCGTCCCTGTATTTTTGGGCTGTTTCCCAATCAAGATTTCTCTTTATCACCAATCCTGCCTTTTCAATAATGAGATCCAGGTTTACATTTTTGCCCTTCACCAACTTACCGAGCCGAGCCTTTACTTCGTGGACCCTCTCCCCCTCTCTGATCCCCAGGGTCACAACCTCATATCTGGTCTCAGGCATGATTCAATCCCTTCCTGCCACAAGTCTCCTTCATTTACTCTAGTTCATCGGCAGATTACCATTTATGTTAACAGGTTATTCCATCAGGGATCCCATTGGCTTACCTGGACCAAGCAATGTCCTCAAGTATTTGAAGAAGTTCACTGCTCGATTTGAATTGAGCTCCTTCGCCCAATAACCACAGTTCACCTGTCTTTTGGTCTTTCTTTAAGAACACTATGTAGTTGCCCCCCTCCCTTACAGGACATGCAGGTGTTTTGTGGTACTCAACTGTAAAGGAGTAGGAAATTCTCTGAGCCTTGCTAAGGCGGCCCTTAAAAACCTCGGCTATTACACCTGAGACCATGCACCTCACATAGCCGCCCTTTCCACTGTCCGACGGGAAGATT
>JALVMN010000388.1 GCA_027027005.1 Desulfobacterales bacterium
TAAGAAAACGCTTTAGGTGCAAACGCTGTGGCTATACATTTCATGACTTTTCGGGTCGATGGATCAACAAGTTGAGAATAAGCTGCCGAAAGTGGCTATGGCTCATAAAACTTTTTGAGTTAGAGCTATCAGCATGCCCGCCTGACCGTCGGGCAGGAAGGATCACCCAACAGATTGAGCTGAGTTATCCCACTGTGCTAAAGGCCCTTACGATTATGCGCATGGCCATTATTGCCAACAGCAATGATAGCAAGTTACTTGCCGGTGAAATCGAGATTGATGAATCCTATTTTGGCGGCAAGCGTAAAGGCAAAACGCGGCCGGGGTGCTTACAATAAAATCCCGGTCTTTGGCATCCTAGAGCGAGACGGTTTCGTCAAAGTTGAAGTTGTAAAGGATGTAAGCGCAGATACCCTACTAAACCTGACCATCAAAACTGTCCGCCGGGGCTCTATTGTCTACACCGATAAATTCCGCAGCTATGACGCATTAATGTGTTGCGGCTACCGCCACTTAAAAGTAGATCACAAAAAGCAATTTTCAAATGGCAAAGTCTACATTAACGGCCTTGAAGGCTTCTGGAGCTATGCCAAAGAGCGTTTGATAAAATACCATGGGGTCTCAAAGGAAAAATTCTCCTTATACCTAAAAGAAATGGAATTCCGTTACAACCATGGAAATAAGGATATATTCCACGAAGTCTCTAAATACTTAGTAACTCTTGTGCCAGATCTTTTATAATCGCCTTTGTATAAACTGCAGGAGATGCGAGATGTCTCAAAGACGCACCATTTGGGCCCATGAGACAAGGCAGGCCAAGATGGCGGCCGAGACCCTATTGCATGACAAAAGGCCTGCAATGGGGTGAAAACTCATCATTTTTCCCATCTACATTATTCAAGTCGTTCAGTACAGAAAAGCTCTAAGGAATACAGTAAGAAACTTTCTCTTTACAAAACGCATTACCCTTGAAGGTGCCCAAGAGGTGGTAGAGGGGTCCACGGTGGCCACTCAAATGCGAATCATTGAGACCAGGACCCGAAAGCTGCTGGAAGCCGACAAAGGAGGCCTTTATACCCAGGCGGTTCGGCGAAAGCAGCTAAAGGAGATCGAGCTTCTCATGGAACATTATGTGAGGCTCCTCAAATCATCAGGCCAGAGATACCGGGAGATGATCAAGCAGGTGTATCCTGACATGAAGTCCTACAACTCTTTTCTGAAGCGCCTCCATGAGGCTGAGAGGGCGGTGCTTGTGGCCTCTGCAAGCACTGTGCGAAGGAGCACCAAGAAAGACAGGGTGGAGTGGTTCAGCAAGATCGAGCAAACTTTTAGGGCCCTGAGACAGAAAGAAGCCAAGGAAATATTTTCCTGACCCACCCCGTTCCCACCTTTTGGACAGGACACCGGGTTTTGTGTAATAATGGCTAGAAATTACATTTTGGAGCCAGAGCATGCAATGTCCCAATTGCCGCTTCAAGAATCCTGAGGGGATGAATTTTTGCGGTAGGTGCGGCAGCCCTCTTCCCAAGAAATGTCCCAACTGCGAGTTTGAAAACCCTCCTGACTTTAGGATATGTGGGAGATGCGGCACAAGGCTGGAAGGAGACCTGGAACTCCCGGCCTATGCACACCGTAGCCCCAAGGACTACACCCCCCCGTTTCTGGTGGAAAGGGTCTTGAAATCCCGTCAAGCCCTGGAAGGTGAACGAAAACTTGTAACGGTGCTATTTGCAGATGTGGCCAATTTCACAGGGATCGCCGAGAAGCTGGATCCAGAAGAGGTCCATGACATCATGGACGGATGCTTTGAGATATTGGGAAGGGAAATACATGGGGCAGGCGGCACCATCAATCAATACACAGGTGATGGCGTAATGGCACTTTTCGGAGCCCCTGTTGCCCTTGAAGATCACGTTCATAGGGCGTGCCACGCAGCCCTTCAGGCCCAAAGGGCCTTGAATGAATACGCGGCGAAACTCAAGAAACGATATGGCATAGACTTTAGGATGCGCATGGGCATGAACACAGGCCCTGTGGTTGTAGGTGCCATAGGGGATAATCTACGCCTGGATTACACGGCAGTGGGTGATACCACCAACCTTGCGGCCCGTCTGCAGGCACTGGCCCAGCCAGGAAAGATCCTGGTCTCGGATAGGGTTTACAGGGCTGCAAGGGATGGCTTCAAGTTCCGCAGACTGGGCCGTATCCGTGTCAAGGGTAAAGAGGAGGCGGTTGAGGCCTTCCTCCTTGAAGAGGAATTGGACAGATCCCTCTACGAGGCCAAAAGAATCAATATCTCTCATTTTGTGGATCGAGCCCGGGAGCTGGCTTTTCTTGAGAATTCATATTCGGCCTCCAAAAAGGGGGGCCCGGTTGTGACGGTGATTACCGGGGAAGCAGGGATAGGGAAAACCAGCCTGGTTCAAACCTTCCTGGCCACCCACAGTGCGTCTGCCTCTCTGCCAGAGCAGAAGGATTTTAGGGCCCTTTGGGGTGCTTGCAAACCTTATGGCCACGACATGCCCCTTCATCCCATAATCGAAATGTTCCGAAACTATTTTGGGACAAATGCGACCACCGGGAGCCAGCTTCACGACCAATCTCTCTTTCCGAGGGTGGGGGAACTCTTCAGCCTCCTGGAAGAAATCCGCCTCTCAAAAGATATGGCCCATGCCGCCCAGTTTAACAAACGAGAACTGTTCAAGCACATGCAGGAGATCGTGATTGCAGCCGCCCATGAAAAACCCCTTGTGGTGGTGATTGACAATGTGCAGTGGCTTGATGCCACCACTGAAGAATTCATGGATTATCTGCTCCATGCCATCAATGATTTGCCACTGTTGGTGGTCTGTTGCGGCAGGACCAAGCCTCATGAGTGGTACAAGCGGGTAGAGCACCTTGAAATGGAGGTGGGGCCTTTGTCCGAAGAAGATTCTTCCAACCTTCTTGCCCAGGTGATAGGGACCCACCTCCTCTTGCCCCAAATCTCTCAGACCATTATTTCAAAGGCAGGTGGAAATCCCCTTTTCCTGGTTGAGATCGGGCAGGCCCTGATAAAGCAGGAATTAATTGAATGCGACAGTATCAAGTGTATCCTCAAGGTCCCACTTGAAAAAATCACCATCCCGGATTCCATTCAAGGCGTGATGGCAGCCAGGCTGGACGCCCTTCCAGGGGATCTCAAATGGCTGGTTCAACTGGCCTCTGTGATTGGCACGGAATTTCACCACGAGGTATTGAGGATTCTTGCTGATGCCGAGGATATTAGAGGCTCTCTCGAGCGCCTTGTGGAAGAGGGGATATTTGAAAGGATAAGTGAAGACCCTAAGACAACTCATAGATTCAGGCACCTGATGATGCGGGAAGTTGCCTACTCAACCTTGCTAAGAAGAGATAGAAGGAGGCTTCATGAACTAACCGGCCAGGCCATGGAAGTGGTGTTCAGGCACGAATTAGCGCTTCATGCAGAGACCCTGTCGAGACATTTCTTTCATTCTGGAAATTGGGAAAAGGCACTTCACTATACCCTCATGGCTGCGGATCAGTCTCAAAGGGCCTACGCCTGCCAAGAGGCCCTGATCTTTGTGGAGCGGGCCTTGAAGATCATCTCAAGTGGCGGGGCTGAACTGTCAAGAAAGTACCTTTGCAGCGTTCACAAGAAGAAAGGCATATTGTTGTATTGCGTGGGAAAGACCAAGGAGGCGCTCAAGGCATTCGAGGCCATGCTTTTTAGTGCCAGAGAGTTTGAAGACCGCAAGGCCGAGGCTGATGCCCTCTTCAGGCTTGGTTGGATCTCATTTTACCTCCACAAGCCTAAAAAATGTGAAAATCACCTGAGACATGCCATTGAGATGGCCAGGGACCTCAAGGCCAAGGAGATCACTGTAAAGTCCACGAGCTTTCTCGGATTTCTGTATGCAGTTCTGGGGAAAATCCCTCGTGCCCAGCCTTTCTTGGTAGAAGCACTGGAGATGAGCCGGTTTGTGGAAGATATTGAGGTGAAGGCCTGGCCAGTGGCTTACATGGTCCAGTACTACAACTGGGTTGGTGAGTTAAGAAAAGCCTTGGGGCTATGTGCTGAGCTCAGGCGGCTTAACGAGACATTGAAGAGCCCCAACTTCAATATCCTCCTGTGCTTCAGAGAGGGGCTCATATATGGGGCCCTCGGTCAGTTAGAAGATGCAGAAAAAAGCCTCAACTCGGGCTTGAAGCAACTGAAAATGGGGGATGACCAATTCTGGCGGCCCAGATTCTTGAACACACTGGGGTGGGTGCGGGCGGAAGGTGGTAGGATTGAAGAGGCCTTGGAATTGAACAAGGAGGCCCTGGAGCTGGCCGTGGCCATCGGAGACCCTGAAAGCATCCACAACTCCAGGATAAACCTCGCGGAAAATTATATGGAACTGGAAGAGTTTGGCCTGGCAGAGGAACACTTGAGCCAGAGCTTGGAGCATGTAAGACGCCCAGGCCTCTATTATACCAGGTGGAGGTACAAGACCAGGCTGTTTATAGCGTTGGCAGAACTTCATAGAAAACTGCAACGACCTGAAAAGGCAATACACTGTGCCAACCAGGCCCTCCGCCTTGCCAGGAACAGCAATGCCAAAAAGCACGAGGCCAGGGCCCTCGTGGTAAAAGGGCTCATCCAAATGGGTTCGAGACCAAAATCTGGAATAAAATTACTGGAGAGGGCCTATAACCTGGCAAGGGAAATGGAGGCGGGCATCCTGATGAAAAGGCTGGAATTGCTCCTGAAAAACTCCAACTCCAAGACAAGCAACACATGACCTCAAGGAGACTAAAAGAGGAGCTTTCAGTACTCCTGGCCCAAGAGGACCTGGGGCCGGCACTGGAAAAGATGGCCGGCTTGGATCCAAAGGTGCTTATAAATACGTTGTTTCACTTCCTCCTCAGCACTGATCCCCTCACAAAGTGGCACGCGGTGAGTGCTTTTGGCCTCACTGTTCAGAGGCTTGCCAACCAGGACCTGGAAGGTGCCAGGGTAATTATGCGTCGCCTGTTGTGGCAGCTAAATGACGAGTCAGGCGGTATCGGCTGGGGATGCCCAGAGGCCATGGGAGAATCTGTTGCACTTCACCGCCCACTTGCAGAGGAGTATTCCCCACTTCTTATCTCATTCATCATGGCTGAGGGCAACTTCCTGGAACACCAGCCCCTCCAGAGGGGTGCACTTTGGGGAATTGGTCGGCTGGCCAGTGCCCATCCGGATCTAGCAATTGGTGGCGCCCCTCACCTAATGAGGTTTCTTAATTCCCGGGACCCGGAAGCAAGGGGTTTGGCCGCCTGGACCCTGGGTCTAATAGAGGCAACAGAAGCCTTGCCTCTGCTCCACCGGCTCCTAAATGATGAGACCCCAATGGAGATATATCGCGATTTCAGGCTGCAATCACTCCGGGTGAAAGACTTGGCTTTAGAGGCCATGGCTTCCATTGGAAAGGGGCAGTAGTCAGGAGGCTAAGGCCATGGCTCGTCATCCCACATATGCCACTTTCCCGAACTGGCCGTCTTCAAGCTTTCCATCGTATTCCTCTGCCCAGATCCGGTCTGCAAGCCGGGCCCACCTTTCGGCATACGCGTCCATTTCATCTTTTCTCACCGTATAGATCTCCTCTGCACCAGGATGGGTGAACCTTGGGTTACACACCTCTATCACCCTTCGCATCACGTGCGGGTTGTCTATTATCATGCACGGCCTAAGGTGATTTTTATTGTGGGGCTGGCAGTTCCTGATGTATCTGAACAGATGGCTGTCCAGGCATTCTATCAGGGGTTTGTCCTTTATGTTGTCCACTGATATGTGGGTATAAACACAGGGCTCCACGTCACCATTTGCATTCACATGGAAATACCGCCTGGCCCCAGCGATACATCCTTCCACGTAGGGCCCATCGTTCCAGAAGTCCAGGACGAATATGGGCCTGGTATCCCTTATCTTTATCACCTGGCGCCTCAGGTGATCCCGTTGTGAAGGGGTTACCATCAAAGAAAAGTCCGCCCTTCCGTTTACCGGGATGTAAAGGAAGTACATCTGTGCCATGGATCCCAGGGAGATCATCTTGTCAATGAATTGAAACGAGGAGACCTTATGAACATTTTCACTGGTAACGGTGGCTGATGTCCCTATGATGACCCTTGAATCATTCAGGTATTCAAAGGCCTTCATGATCCTGCGATAGACCCCTTTTCCGCGCCAGGCATCGGTTTCTTTTTCATCACCCTCAATGCTTACCACCACAGCCACATTGCCCAGTTCCGAAAACCTCTGGGCCTTTTCACGCGTCATCAGTGTCCCGTTTGTATATACCTGGAAAAAGATGTCAGGGTGTCTTTCAAGGATGGTGAACAAATGGGGATAAACCATGGGCTCTCCGCCCAGTATGGTGACAAAATAGATCCCCAACTCTTCACACTGGGCCAGGAGGTCATCGACTACTTCCAGCGGAAGCTCCGGCTTCATCCCGTAGCCCAGGGTATAGCAGCCCTTGCACCTGAGATTACACCTGAGGGTGGGGCTGAGGATCATGATAAAGGGGGGCCTTATTCCTCTTTCGGCCTCCCATTTGTCTCGCCGTCTCCCACCTTCAAACCAGGCGCCATTAAAGAGGGTCTCAAAAAGCCTGACCCTCCTCTCCTCTGGGAGATATTCCAGCACCCTCTTGAAGAGAGCCTTGGCCGGGTGTCCTGGCGACTGAAGAAGAGTCCTGACCTTCCTGATTCCATTTAGGACCTCGGGGTCACTTGTCAGCCACTCTCCCAGGTATGTAAGCCTTATGAGGTTTTCCTCTGAGACCCGGCCCAGCAATTTGATGATACCCCTTACAGCCTGCTCTTTTGTATGCTCTTTGATGCCTTTTGTCATTTTCAACACCCCCTTTTGAGAAAGGTGTAAGATTTATGGTCGCCCCTGCTTTTCCACGATTTCTTTGAGTATCTCCTTGGCCTCGCCTTTCCTGTTGTCTTCTACACTGATGCCCCTTTGAATGAGCCATCCTTTGTGGATCTTGCTGATACCCCCGCAAACTATCTTTGTCACACCCAGGTCCAGGAGCCGGCGGGCCATCTCAAAGGGGCTTTTCACTTCCAAGTCGATCACTGCCTCCCTGAACTCTGAAGGCCCTTTGATCTCTATGAGGAGGATTTCAGACGATGAACCGAAATGAGGGGCAACTCTCTCCTTGTAAAGGGGTATGGCCACCTTCATGCTCATCACCTACAAAATAGATGAGCAAGCTGTGTGCCAGAAGCCTTCTTATGGGGCGTGGTTAAAACTCATTTCATTTCGATAGGTTATACGGAAACCCTGCGATTTAAAGGTGGAAGACCAAGAAGCCGTTTCAGCTTGAAACAACCTAATGAAACATGTTTCAGGCCCGGGCGGGAAATAGAGCAGTTTGTCTTAGAATCTCCGGCAAAGGGGGGGCGGATTTGCTAGTGGGGCAGGTTGCAATGATTCAGACCATATCTTTTCATCTTCCGCCACAGCGTGGTGCGGCTGATTCCAAGCTCCTTCGCCGTGGCAATCCTGTTGCCCTTGAATTTCTCCAGGGTCCTCACTATGGTCTCCATCTCTCTTGAGACCAAGGTGCCATCATAGGGCCCGGATTCTTGCTGCGAGGCCAGGTGTTCCTTGAAGTCTTCGGGCAGATGCTCCATGGTTATGAGGTTCCCCTTACATAAAATATAGGCATATTCTATGACATTTTCCAGCTCTCGGATGTTTCCGGGGAAGGGATACGAGAGGAATGCGTCCAGCACCTTCTTTGAGACACCTCGAATGGAGCGGCCCTTCAACAAATTGTATTTGCGGATAAAATGCTCCACCAGCAGTGGGATATCATCCTTCCTTTCTTTTAGGGGTGGAAGCGTGATCTTTACAACCTTTAACCTGTAATAAAGATCTTCCCTGAAGCTTCCCTCCCGCATCATCTCTTCCAGGTCACGGTTGGTGGCGGCTATGACCCTGAAGTCTGCCTTGACCGCCCTGGTATCGCCTAAAGGGACAAACTCCCCTTCTTCCAGAACCCTTAGCAGATCCGCTTGAAACGATGTTGAGGTATTACAGATTTCATCTAGAAAAAGGGTCCCTTTGTGTGCCGCCATGAAGCGGCCCGGCTTGTCCCGTGTGGCCCCGGTAAAGGCCCCCTTCTTGTACCCGAACAACTCGGACTCCAACAGACTATCAGGTAGGGCGGCACAATTTATGGCAACGAAAGGCCCCTGGCGTCTTGGGCTCAAATGATGAATGGCCCTTGCCACCAGTTCCTTTCCAGACCCAGTAGGTCCCTCAATAAGTACAGGGCTGTCGCTTTCTGCGATATCTGGAAGAAATGTCAGGATCTTGCGCATCTTGGGGTGCTGCCCCACCAGGTCTTCCGGGGCATATGATCTGGCCGCATGACGCCTCAAGCTTTCCACCTCGGAGAGGTCTCTGAT
>JALVMN010000389.1 GCA_027027005.1 Desulfobacterales bacterium
ACCCTCAGGACTACCAGAGAGGAGCTTGCAGAACGCCTGGACCAGGAAGGGGTCCAGGTGGAGCCCACCAGGTTTTCCCCTTTTGGGTTAAAGGTGGTGGATGCCTCGGTTGATCTTGACAAGACCCTCGCCTTCAAACAGGGGCTATTTGTGGTCCAGGGCGAAGCTGCTCAACTCTGCTCCATGCTCCTGTTGCCCCTGGGATATGGGCCGGTTTTGGACTTATGTGCAGGCCAGGGGGGCAAGAGCACCCACCTTGCAGAGCTCTCAGGAGACCAGGCCTTGGTGGTGGGTCTTGACACAAACCACTCCAGGCTGCTAAGCCTAGCTAACACTTCGCAGAGGCTGGGCATTCACAAGGTAAGCCCTGTTCTTTTTGATGCCACTGGACCGCTGAAGCGGTTGTTTCCAAAGGGATTTACCAGGGTTTTTCTCGACAGCCCCTGCTCTGGGTTGGGGACCATATCCAAGAACCCTGACATCAAGTGGTCCAAGGACCAAAAAGACATTGTTCGACTGGCCTCCTTGCAAAGGGAGCTTCTCATGAATGCATTTGATACATTGGCCCCCGGGGGGAGACTCCTCTATGCCACATGTACCGTCTCCAGGACGGAGAATGAGAAAGTGGTGGAATATCTCCTGAAGAAAAAGACAGGGGCCTCCCTTGTGACCGCCGGGGACCTTGTTGTAGAGGGGGCCAGGGAATTGGTGGACCAGGAGGGTTTTTTTAGGGCATATCCCCACAAGCACGGGCTGGAGGGTTTTTTCGGGGCCTTGATAACAAAGGCCTGATATTGCACACGGAGAGGATAAATTATGAGCGTGAAAGACCAGGGCTTCAAGATAGCACCTTCCATCCTCTCGGCTGATTTCACGAGGCTTGGGGAAGAGGTGAGGGCAGTAGAAGAGGCAGGGGCCGACTATGTTCACATTGATGTGATGGACGGCCACTTTGTGCCCAATATCACCATAGGCCCCATGATCGTTAAGGCAGTAAGAAAGGTTACCGACCTCCCACTGGATGTGCATCTCATGATATCTGAGCCGGACAAATTCGTGGGGGCCTTTGCAGATGCAGGGACAGACATACTGACCGTCCACCCTGAAACAGTGGTCCACCTCCACAGGACGCTTCACTTCATAAAAGAGAGCGGGATGAGGCCGGCTGTTTCCCTGAATCCAGCCACCCCGCTGGAGGTCCTGGACTACATCCTGGAAGACCTGGACATGGTGTTGCTGATGACCGTGAATCCAGGGTTCGAGGCCCAGGCCTTCATCCCATCTGTGCTTCCCAAGATCAGACGCCTCAGGGAGAACATCGAGAAGAGGGGCCTGAATGTGGACATAGAGGTGGACGGCGGCATAAATCCTGATACCGTGGGCCTGGTCTCATCTGCAGGGGCCAATGTGTTCGTGGCAGGCTCTGCTATTTTTTACAGCCGCGATTACAGGGAAACCATCAGGATTATGAGGGAGAACGCGCGACCATGGGAGAGGGGCTAAATTTTGATTTTCATTTTTCCGATATTATATTAAAATACTGGTCGGAGGGATGTCCGAGTGGTCGAAGGAGGCGGTCTTGAAAACCGCTTGGCCTTTATGGTCACGGGGGTTCGAATCCCTCTCCCTCCGCCACAAAATGGACATGATATAAAGCCTTTTGCGGAGAGATGGCCGAGCTGGCTGAAGGCGCTCGCCTGCTAAGCGAGTATGGGTCGAAAGATCCATCGAGGGTTCGAATCCCTCTCTCTCCGCCATTTTTTTTCAACCCTTATTGAGCCATATCACCCAGAGGACAGAAAGCTCCAAGATGCAACTGGCCACCGCCCTAGGGATAACTGCCACCCTTGCCAAGTGGCTGGCCTCTCAAAGGCCCACATCTGCTGCAATTGATATCACCCAGCGTTGCAACCTAAAGTGCAAACACTGCTACTGGTGGCAGCAAGAACACCCGCCTGAGATGAGCACCCAAGAGATGATCCAATTCATGAAAGGCCTCAAATCCCAGGGTCTCAGGGTAGCCTTGCTATACGGGGGTGAGCCCACACTCAGGCTGGAGTTGTGCCGCGCTGCTTCCAACATATTCGATTCCACCCTGATTTTCACTAATGGCTTAAACGGGTTTCCAAGGCTCAACGGCGCGCAGTGGCTGGTCTCATTGGAGGGACCTCGTGAGATAAATGATTCCATCAGAGGCGACGGGGTCTATGACCAGGTGGTCAAAAACATCTTGTCTGCACCCATGTCTCCCCTGGTGCACATGACCATATGCAGACCCAACTCCCAGCGGGAAGTGATAGAGGAATTCGTGCGACAGATGTGTTCCCTGCCCATAAAAGGTATAGGCTTTTCGTTTTATACCCCTGTGAGTAGCCCTGAGGATGACAAGCTCTTTGTGCCCCTCGAGGAGCGGGACACCATAGTGGATTTTCTCCTGGCACTAAGAGAAAGGTATGGCGGGCGGGTTGGCTTTACCCCTGCCATGGCAAGACAACTCAAGAGCAATGGTAAGTTCAAGGAGTGGAACCACTACGAGTTGTGTCCGGTGAGCACACGGGTCCGGTGTTTCAAGGCAGATGGAAGCCCGAAACCCTGCACCTATGGGGAAGAGGCGGACTGCTCCAGGTGTGGATGTGCAGCAGTGGTGGCTTACAGAGGTGCATTTCACCCCTTGGATTTGGAAACCCTTAGGGTGATCATGGGCCTATTGATACCATAGAGGATTTCATATTCCAAATAATGGAGTGACGATGGATAAAAGGGAGGAGTTGGAATCAAAAGAGTTTGTAAGGTGTGGAGACTGCAAGAATTTTTCGCAATTCCCCAATCTGAAGGGACACAATACGCCCCAGAGCTTGGGCAAGTGCCTGGCCGATCCATGGGATGGAAACAAGGGTCAGTGGCCCATGCTCAGGCACCCATGCAAGGAGTTTATGGCAAAGTCGTGACACCCGCTCTGTTTTATCATTCCTTGGCGGGGCTCAGGGTTTGTTGAAATTCCTCGATGGCAGGCATCCACTTTTCAAAAAAATGGGCCCAGAAAAAGGTCTTGGCCAGCACCAATCTATTTTGAGGTGTGCCGGCGTTTTTCATCCTCCTTTCCCAATCCTCCTGCTGTTTCCACAACTTGGCCCTTAGCTCAGGGTCAGGGGCACTATTTATGACCTCTTCAATGGCCTGCCTTCGCCACCTTTCAAAGGCAAAGCGATCCTCCTTGAATAGCCTGTGGAGCCTTTCGTGTTGCTCCAGGGCCTTCCTCCTCCTCTCTTCTCTATCCTGCTGCCATCCTTGCATTTCAATCAAGCCACATAATCCTAAATGAATTCCAGGGGGACTCCGAGCATCAAAACGATCTGCTTAAGCAGGTGATCCCTCAAATCACAACCTTGAAAACTGTTGAAAGTTACATGCCATAACACTTGATAACATGAAAAGTTAATAAGTTTAGTATGTTAGGCCCATGCTCCACATGTCTCTTCAAGGCTGGTGGGAAACGAAGGTAACAGGATTGTGTGAAAATATTTGCAACGCTGGGCAAAAAATTTCCCACTTTTTTGCCCCCCCTAATGAATTTTGCGCCAGATAGGTCCTTCCTTAGTGTCAATCACCTCAATACCCATTTGCCTGAGTCTATCCCTGAGGCTGTCTGCCTTTTTCCAGTCCTTTCTTTTCCGAGCCTCCTCGCGCTCCTGGATGATCTCCATCACCTCTTGGCTGAGTTTCATTGGGCGGAGCTCCATGACTCCAAGCATCTCATTTACCATGGACAAGGCTTCAAGTGCCTTTTCACGGTCTTTTTCTGAGAGGCCTTTCTTGTCCATAAGTTTGTTGACCCGCTTTATGAACTCAAACAGGGAGGCAAGGGCCGGGGCGATGTTCAGATCGTCATCCATGGCCTCTGTGAATGAGTGGCGAAGGTCATAGGTGATCTGATCCATCTCCGGGTTCGAGTCTGCGTGCCCCGGGCCTTTCAGGAAGTGGAGTTTTTGGACAAAATTGTCTAGGTGGGAAAGGGTGTTGCGGATGGCCTCCAATTTTGGCCACGAAAACACAAGGGGCTTGCGGTAATGCCTGCTCAAAAGAAAGTATCGGATCTCGCGGCCTGAATACCCCTTTGATAAGATCTCGCGCAAGGTGGGGAGCCTTGAATTCTCATTTTCAGTGGACTTGCCCTTGTCCATCATGACCAGCTCGTTGTGCAGCCAGTATCTGGCAGGGGGTTGCCCTGTAAGGGCACGGCTTATGGCCACTGTGTTTTCGTGGTGCGGGAATATGAGGCCAACACTGCTGGTATGAATGTCGTATTGCTCGCCTGCAAATTTGGCTGCCAGGACATAGCATTCGATGTGCCAGCTAGGCCGCACATTGCCCCACTTGGTCTTAAAAAATATTCCATTCTTCAGCTCCTGGAGGGTGGCGCGCTTCAGCAGGGTGAAATCCCTGGGGTTGTCCTTTTCGTATTGGTCGAGATCCACGGTCTTTCCCAGCTTGATCTTATCCAGATCTATCCGAGATAAGGCTCCGTATTCCTCCACCCTTGAGATGTCAAAATAAACGGAACGGAACTTTTCGTAAGCATATCCCTTGTCAACAAGCTTCTCTGTGACCTTGATCATGTCTTCCACATGCTCACTGGGCCGTGGATAATGATTCGCTGGCCTTATCCCGAGGAGATGTAAGTCTTCCAAAAAGGCCTGATAGTATCTTTCTGTGAAATCCTCCAATGATTCACCCGCTGCCTGGGCTCCTTGAATAGTCCTGTCATCCAGGTCGGTGACGTTTATCACCAGGTTGACCTCGAACCCCTTGAACTCCAGGTAACGCCTTAGGAGATCCGAGAAGACCAACCTCCTTGCCTGGCCCAAGTTAATGAACTGGCACAAGGTGGGGCCGCAGGAATAGATGGAAAACCGATTCTCCTGGAGCGGGATGAGTTCTTCTTTGCGGCGGGTGAGGGTGTTGTAAACCTGAATGCCGGCGCTTTTTTTCACTACAAAGAGGGGAGTGCTGAGATAACGCTCGCCACCATCCGGGAATATCACCACGATCCTACCTCGCTCCATCTGCCTGGCTACCCTAATGGCAGCAGCCATGGCAGCCCCTGAGCTCATACCCACCAGCAGGCCTTCCACCTTTGCCAGTTGGCGGGCTGTTTCATAGGCCTCGTCGTCGTCGATGTTTATGATCTCGTCAGGTAGGTTTCGGTCAAAGATCCCGGGGGTATAGGACTCCTTCATGTTTTTGAGCCCCTGGATCTTGTGGCCCAGGTAAGGCTCCACCCCGATTACTTTAATAGCGGGGGCCAACTCCTTGAGCCGTCTTGCAAGTCCCATGAGGGTGCCGGTGGTGCCCATGGAGGCGATTGCAACGTCCAGTCTGCCGCCGGTCTGCTCCCATATCTCCAGGGCAGTGCCGTGGTAGTGGGCCAGCCAGTTGGCAGGATTGTTAAACTGGTCAGCCAGCCAGAACCTGTTAGATTCTTCCCTTATGAGGTTGTAAACATGCTCGATGGCCCCATCTGTCCCCAGTCGAGCAGGGGTGAATTGGATCTCGGCCCCCATGGCCTTGAGGATCTTTACCCGCTCTTGGCTCACCGCCTCGCTCATGGTGAGCAAGACCTTGTAGCCCTTGACAGCAGCCACGAGGGACAGTCCTATACCCGTGTTGCCACTGGTTGCCTCCAGTATGATCTTATCCTTGGTAAGTTGGCCGCTTTTTTCGGCCTCCTCGATCATGGAAAGCGCGGGTCGGTCTTTGACAGATCCACCGGGGTTGAAACATTCAAGCTTGGCCAATATTTCTACATTTTTGTTGGGGTTGAGCCTGACTATGGGCACAAGGGGGGTATTACCTATGAGATCCAGTATGTTTCCATATTTCCTTGCCATTGGGCACCTACCTCTTGGTCAAAAAAGTCTTCACACCATAATACAAACGCTGGATCGTTTTCAACTCCCAGGTTCCCCGGGTTTGACCTTTCCTCGGTATGCTGGTATCAAATAGGTGACCGTGTATTCCACCTAGGCGTATCAGAAATAAACAATAACCTGGGTCGGGCAGATAAGAATCGCGTGAGCCAGCAATTCTGAGGCGAGGAGGTCAGTGGTGAAGATATTGGTCACGGGCGGGGCAGGATTTATTGGATCAAATGTGGTTGACGGATACATAGAGGCTGGGCACGAGGTGGTGGTGGTGGATAATCTGTCCAGCGGAAAAAGGGAAAATGTAAATCCCAAGGCCAAATTTTATGAAATGGATATCAGGGAGGAGGCGATCAGGGACTTATTTGAGAAGGAGCGGCCCGTGGTCTTAAACCACCACGCAGCCCAGATAAGTGTGCCTGATTCTGTGGCTGATCCCCTCTATGACGCAGACATAAACATCAAGGGATTTTTGAATCTGCTGGAGGCCGCCGTAAACTCCGGGACAAGGAAGGTAATATTCATCTCTTCTGGGGGGGCCATATATGGCGAGGCAGAGGAGTATCCCACCACTGAGGACTACATGCCTAGGCCGCTTTCCCCCTATGCCGTGACCAAGTACTGTTCCGAGAAATACCTGGATTTTTACAAGCATCAATATGGGCTGGAATACACCACCCTCAGGTATTCAAATATTTACGGCCCCAGACAGATAAGACACGGAGAAGCAGGGGTAGTGGCCATCTTCATGGACAATCTTATAAAAGGTGCACCCTCGGTCCTGTATCACTTCCCGGAGGATCCCGAGGGCATGACGAGGGATTATTGTTTTGTGGGCGACGTGGTTAAGGCAAATCTTGTGGCCCTCTCCAAAGGAGATGGGGAGTTTTTCAACATCGGCACCGGGCAGGGCACAAAGACCCTTGAGCTATACCGCACCATCCTGGGGGCCTTTGATAAGATGGGAATAGATGTGGCCCAGGACCTTTGGGAACCCATCCTCAAGCCGGCCAGGCCGGGTGACCTTACAAGGAGCTGCCTCAGCATTGAAAAGGCCAAGCGCATTCTTGGCTGGGAACCTAGGACATCACTGGTGGAGGGTATTTTGGAGACCCTGAGGTGGCGTCTTGGAAAAGAGTGAAAAAATTTTTCTCCTCCCGCCTTGACAAGCCAGGATTCCGCCTTATTTTTATCTATTCAAGTAGCAAGTTTCCAACAGTCCCTTGAGGATTGAATCTAAACGCAACGGGAGGAGAAAGAGAGATGAAAGTGCGACCTTTGAGAGATCGGGTAATCGTGAAGAGGATCAAGGAAGAGGAAAAAACCAAGGGTGGGATCATCATACCCGACACGGCAAAAGAAAAGCCCATTGAGGGTGAGGTGGTTGCAGTTGGGGATGGCAGGGTTCTTGATAATGGCCAAAAAATTCCCTTGGAGGTCAAAGAGGGCGACAGGATCCTGTTCGGCAAGTATGCTGGCACTGAGATCAAGATCGAGGGCGAGGAATTGCTCATCATGCGCGAGGACGATGTCATCGCCATAGTGGAAAAGTAAGAAATAATCCAGAAGGAGGAGATAGAGAATGGCAAAGGAAATCAAATACGATGTAAAGGCCAGGGAAGCTATCCTGAAGGGAGTTGACACCCTTGCAGATGCAGTGAAGGTCACCCTGGGGCCAAAGGGCAGAAACGTAATACTTGAAAAGACATTCGGGGCACCCACTATTACCAAAGACGGGGTTACTGTGGCAAAAGAGATCGAACTTGAAGACAAGTTTGAAAACATGGGTGTCCAGATGGTCAAAGAGGTGGCCTCCAAGACCTCTGATGTGGCTGGTGACGGAACCACCACGGCAACGGTCCTGGCCCAGGCCATATACAAGGAAGGCTCCAAGCTGGTGGCAGCTGGTGTGAATCCCATGGCTCTCAAGCGCGGGATTGACAAGGCCGTGGAAGTGGCTGTGGAAGAGTTGAAGAAACTTTCAAAGCCCACCAAGGACCAGGAAGAGATAGCCCGCGTTGGGGCGATTTCGGCCAATAACGATCAGACCATTGGGAACATCATTGCCGAGGCCATGAATAAGGTGGGCAAAGAGGGCGTAATCACTGTTGAAGAGGCCAAAGGCATGGAGACCACCCTGGAGGTGGTTGAAGGCATGCAGTTTGATCGGGGCTACTTGTCCCCCTACTTTGTAACAGATCCAGAGAAGATGGAAGTGGTTCTTGACGAGCCTTACATCCTTCTTCACGAAAAAAAGATCTCCAGCATGAAGGACCTGATCCCCATCCTTGAGCAGGTGGCCAAGATGGGAAGGCCGCTTCTGATCATAGCCGAGGATGTGGAAGGCGAGGCCTTGGCCACCCTAGTTGTAAACAAGCTCCGTGGCACACTGAAATGTGCTGCTGTCAAGGCCCCTGGCTTTGGCGACAGGCGCAAGGCCATGCTCCAGGACATTGCAATTCTTACAGGCGGGAATGTGATTTCCGAGGACCTTGGGCTCAAGCTGGAAAATGTTACCCT
>JALVMN010000390.1 GCA_027027005.1 Desulfobacterales bacterium
GTATGGCGAGCAGTTGGACAGGGAAAACGGGCGGATTTTTGAAGAGTGCACAAGCATGATAATCAGGCAAGTGGAAGAACTGAAGAGGTTGGTGAATGAATTTTCAAATTTTGCGCGCATGCCAGCAGCCAATCCCGTTCCCTCGGATATAAGAGAGATCATAAGAGAGGCATTAACCCTTTATCGTGAAGCTCACAAAGAAGTATCGATAGAATTTCGTGACGACCCCCAAGTTCCTGTTTTCAATCTAGACAGGGAACAAATGAAAAGGGTGATGATTAATTTGCTGGACAATGCAGTTGCCGCAGTGGATGGGGCTGGTGATATAAAGATACAGCTCAGCTATGACCAAGTACTCCAGATGGTTCGAATCGAGGTCATTGACAATGGCAAAGGGATTCCCCCAGAACACAAGTCCAGACTCTTTGAGCCCTATTTCTCCACCAAAAAGCATGGGACAGGGCTTGGCCTGGCCATTGTTAGCACGATCATAACCGATCATAACGGCTTCATCAGGATCCAGGACAATCTGCCAAAGGGAACTAAAGTCATAATAGAACTTCCGGTTAGGCGCTGATGCTACTTTACGACCTTTTATGGACCTTTTTTGGGGGGGCACTGGCTGTGGCCTCCCAGTTTTTTGATAATTACAGACTAAAAGACAGGTTGGCCCTGGAGGTTCCCCTCACATCCCCAGGCCCAGCATCAATCTGGATACATGCCCTCTCTGTTGGCGAGGTCAAGTCAGCATTTCCTTTAGTGAGGAGGATTAAGGCCAGGTACCCCACCAAGAGGGTTGTGTTGAGTGCATCCACCAAACAAGGGCTTGAGCTGGCCCGAAAAGAATTCCAAGGTGTTGTTGACCTCATCCTGACCATGCCCCTGGATTTCTGGTGGTCCCAAGAACGGGTGATACATTATGTAAACCCAGAAGTATTCCTGCTGGTGGAGACTGATCTTTGGCCAGGGCTCTTGAGGCGACTGCACAGGAAGGGGATCCCCAATGTGTTGTTGAACGGGAGGATTTCAGACAAGACCTTCCTGTATTATAGAAAGAGTGGGCCATTTGCCCGGCTTCTTTTCAAGGATCTCAGCATGTGTTTCATGCAGACCGATCGTGACAGCGAAAGGCTCATGGCCATTGGGGTGGCAAAAGACAAGGTGGTCACGGCAGGAAATATCAAGTTCGATTATCCCATCCCTTCCATGGACCAAGAGGAAAAGGAGAGATGGCGGAGGCTCCTTGGTATTTCCAATAAATCCACGGTATGGATTGCTGGGAGCACCCATGGTCAGGAGTCGTACATGATCTTGGAAATATTTGCCCAACTCCAGAGAGACTACCAAGGTCTGGTTCTTATCCTGGCCCCCCGAAAGCTGGATGAAGTGGTGGGGCTCATCGAAGCAGCTAGATCCATGGGTATCAGGTGTGCCCGGAGGAGTGAACTCCCTGGCGACGCGAAAGGGAGGCCAGAGGTCGTGATCCTGGACACCATTGGAGAGCTTGGACGGATATACGGGCTTGGAGACATTGCCTTTGTGGGCGGCACCCTAATTCCCTTTGGAGGACACAACCTCATCGAGCCGGCAGGCTTTGCCATTCCAGTGCTTTTTGGTCCCCATACCACTAACTTTGCCTGGATGGCAGAGGCATTGAGCCACTCGGGCGGAGGGATCAGAGTGAAGGATGCCGGAGAATTGAAGGAGAGTGTTTCAAAACTGCTTGAGAGTCAGGCCTTGAGAAGGGAGGTGGGGAGGGCGGCACTTTGCTTTGTCAAGGAAAATGAAGGGGCATTAGATCGGATCCTAAATTACATAGACACTATCTTGAAAAGGAAAGAAGGACCAGAACCGTGTCGGATAACTGGTCACATGATCTGAGGAAAATTCAAAGATCCCTTTCCAAATTCCCTTTTTCTCCCTTCCTTGCACTGGGCTCCATACTCTATGGCCTTGGTGTGAGGGTCAGGGTAGGTATGTATAAGCTGGGCTTGCTAAGGCAACGCCAGCTCCCTGGTTTTGTCCTGAGTGTGGGCAATATCACAGTGGGTGGTACCGGAAAGACTCCCATGGTCATAATGCTTGCCCAGTGGGCAAGAGAACAAGGGCACAGGGTGTGTGTGCTTTCCCGAGGATATGGTGGTGCATACAAAGGGGATGTGGTGGAGGTCAGCGATGGTGAAAGGATAAAGGTTTCCTGGCAGGAATGTGGGGATGAGCCTTATATGATTGCTAGACGCCTGAAAGGTGTTCCGGTAATAGTGGCAAAGAAAAGATATCTTGGAGGGATTTACGCATCCGAGAGGTTCGGCTCAAACTTTTTTATCCTGGACGACGGATTCCAGCATCTTGGATTGAAGCGCGACTTTGATCTGGTACTCCTGGATGCCAGGTCTCCGTTTGGGAATGGCCATCTTCTTCCACGAGGAATCTTGAGGGAGCCCCCCTCAGCAGTTAAAAGGGCCCACTGCATGGTTTTTACAAGGTTCAGGAACTCACCTGATTTAGATATACAGGTGGAAAATATACAAAGAAACTTTCCTCAAACCCCCTCATTTAAGTCAAGTCACACACCCGAGAGGGTGATGTTAGGTGGCACATACATTGCGCCGGATGAATTGAGGGGTAAAAGGATAGCAGCCTTTGCAGGGACGGCAAGCCCAGGAAGCTTCAAGGAAACCCTGGTTTCTTTGGGAGCAGAGTTGGTTTTTTTCAAAGGCTTTTCAGATCATCACGGATATAGACAAGATGAGATACAGGCAATAATTGACGAAGCGAGAGAATTGCGTGCAGACTTGGTACTCACTACAGAAAAGGACTGGGTAAAGCTACATGGTATCTCCACCGAGGGTGTGGAAGTGGGCTACGTTGGCATTAGAATTGAATTGTTGAATATAAGCAAAGGGTTTTTCCGCCTAATTGAAAGTTCGATTGTCTCAAAGAATGCTTAATCCATCAGAGATAGAAACGATCCTCGTAAGAGTGCCCAATTGGGTAGGTGACGTGGTCATGTCGCTGCCTGCCCTTGAGGCCTTGAAAGCTAATTTTCCTAAAAGTTCATTGTCGGTCTTGACAAGGCCTTGGGCCAAGGATCTTTTGGTAAGCCTTCCATGCGTTGACCATCTATTGGTATATGACCCAGGAAGCAGCGTATTGGAGCGTTTCAAGGGGATCGTGCAAACTGCTGAGTTCCTACGTCACCAACAGTTTGACCTTGCAGTCCTTTTTCAGAACGCATTTGAGGCGGCACTCTTGGCCTGGCTGGGAAAAGTAAAGTATCGTCTGGGATACCCGACTGACGGCCGAGGCCCTTTGCTCACACATAGGGTCAAGAAGTCGAGAGATGATGAAAAAAGGCACCAGGTCCACTATTATCTGGATATCGTGCGGGGCATGGGGCTGGCAGTCAGGAATCAAAATCCCAAAATTCTAGTCACTTCAGAGCAGAAAAAGAAGGCCCAAAAGGTATTGGAGCAAATAGGCGTCAATCGCACTCGACCGGTACTGGGTCTTGGCCCGGGGGCCATGTATGGAGAAGCAAAAAAGTGGCCTCCAGAACGATTTGCAGCCTTAGGAGATATGGCGGCAGAAGCCTGGGGGGCAAACATCTTGATCCTGGGGAGTGAAAGAGAGAGACATATTGGTGAGGCTGTGACAAGGGCCATGAATCATGTCGCCACAAACCTTTGTGGGGTCACCTCCCTTGGCACTGCCATTGGGCTACTCTCTTTGTGCGATTTTTTTGTAACCAATGATTCAGGTCTGATGCACATATCCGCGGCCTTGGGTGTGCCGACAATTGCCATCTTTGGCTCAACAGATCCAGCGGCAACCGGGCCTCTATCTGACAATGCCGTTGTAATAAGACACCAGGTCGATTGTGCTCCTTGTTTCAAACGGACTTGTCCCACTGACTTCAGGTGTATGCTGTCCATAACACCTGAAGAGGTGTGGAGTTCGTTGGAGAGGTTTAGAAGAGATGCCAGACAACTTGAAGCCAGCAGTATTCATTGACAGGGATGGCACCATAAATGAACAGATGGGGTTCATAAACCATCTGAGCCGGTTTGTGTTGTTGCCAGGTGCCGCTGAGGCAATAAGGCTGTTGAATAGAAATGGCTACTGGGTCTTTGTGGTGACAAATCAGTCAGGGGTGGCAAGGGGGTTTTTCCCCATTCAGTTAGTCCACGAGGTCCACAATTACATGGAAAGGTCGCTATTGAAGTATGGAGCAAAGGTGGACGGCATCTTCTTCTGCCCTCATTATCCTTGTGGAGAGGTAAAAGAATATTCCATTGATTGCACATGCCGAAAGCCCGGGACAGGTCTCATAGAGATGGCGTCATCTCAATTTAATATCGATATGACCAGGTCGTGGGTGGTCGGAGATTCTGCGAGCGACATCGCCATGGCTCAAAGGGCAGGGTTGAAATCGGTGCTGGTCAAAACGGGCTATGGCTTAGGGGAATTGGAATATGTGCTGCCACGCAAAAATACAAGCCCTGACGTCATTTCAGAAGATTTACTTGAGGCGGTTAAAGTGATTTTGAAGGAGAATGGCTAAAGACGATGTTTGAAAGCCCTCCAAGTTCCATCCTGATAATTAAACTCAGCGCTATTGGAGACGTGGTGCATACTCTCGCTGCCCTGGAAGTACTCAGAGGGAATTTTCCCCATTCAAGAATAGATTGGCTAGTAGAGGAAGAAGCTTTACCCATAATCAGCGGCCATAAAGATTTAAATCACATCTATGTGTGCCCCAGAAAGAGGTGGGTGAAGTCTCTTATAAAAAATAGGAACGGGGTGAGCAATACACTCTCCGAGATCAGGGAGTTGCTGAAAGATATCAGGGCAAGACGCTACGATCTCGTTATAGATTTTCAGGGTCTTTTAAAGAGTGGTATCTTCACCTGGTTGGTTAAAGGAACGCGAAAGGTGGGTATGGATGGGGCCCGAGAGGGAGCGAGGCTCTTCTTCACTGAAAGCCCCTATGTTGTGAACTATGAGCAGCACGCGATTGACAGATATCTTGAACTCTGCTCTGCCCTTGGCTGTCGTGAGATTGTATGGAGGGGAAAGATCCCTGTCAAAGAATCAGATATAAGACGTGTTGAAGAACTGTTGTCAGTCCACGGAATTCGAAAGCATGACTTTGTGGTTATTAATCCCGTTGCGAGATGGCAGACAAAGCTATGGTCCATTAAGTCGTTTTCTGAGTTGGGCGACCTAATCATAGGGGAACTGGGGTTGCATGTGATCTTTACTGGATCCAATGTGGACAGGCCGTATGTTGAGGCAATAGCCGAAAATATGTCGCTCAAAGCCGTGAATCTGGCGGGATTAACCACTCTTAAGGAATTGGCCCACCTGTTTCATATTGCCACGGCAGCGGTTTCAACTGATACTGGCCCTATGCATATCGCAGCAGCCATGGACTGCCCTGTGGTGGCCTTGTTCGGGCCAACTGATCCCATCAGGACAGGACCGTATGGATCTCGACACATGGTGATAAGAGCCCAAGTTGACTGCAGTCCCTGTTTTAAGAAGCATTGCTCAACTCGTGTCTGTATGAGGGAAATTACGCCATCTGAAACTTTCTCAGCTCTGGCAAAGCTAATAAGTCAGAACAAGAACAGGAATATGATGTAGCTCTTCTTAATATGCGTGTTCTGTTTTGCCTATATAAGTATCATCCTTACGGAGGCCTCCAGCGGGACTTTCTGGCCATTGCAAGAATTTGCCTCAAGAGAGGCCATCATGTAACTGTTCTCACTACCTCGTGGGAAGGTGATATTCCACAAGGTCTTAGAGTTATTTTTGTCCGTATAAAGGCATTGACAAACCATTCCAAGATGGAAGCCTTTTCCCAAAAACTAATGGAGTTCTCAAAAGCGAAACAATTCGACCTGGTAGTGGGCTTTAACAAAGTGGAAGGACTGGATTTGTATTATGCCGCTGATACTATTTTTGCCAGGGATGAGCGCATTATTCAACCTCTACTAAACATATTGCCGCGCTACAAGACCCTTAAGGCGCTAGAAAGGAAAGTCTTTTCCCCTGAGGCCAATACAAAGATCATACTTTTATCCGAGAGAGATAAGAAACTCTATATGGCCCATTACGGCACCCAGGAATATAGGTTTATGGTTATTCCTCCTGGAATCGCCAGAGACAGGATGTTACCAAGGATAGATAGAAAAGTGCTCAGGGGTAAACACGGTGTAAAAAAAGGAGAGAAAGTAGTGCTGATGGTTGGCTCTGGTTTTAAGACCAAGGGCGTTGATAGGGCAATAAGGGCAGTGGCTGCCCTTCCAAATGATATTAAAGCGAGGACTCATCTATGGATTATAGGGAAAGGAAAACAGAGCTTTTACAAGTCCCTGGCAAAGATCAAGGGCATAGGTGACAGGGTTAAGTTTCTGGGACCAATAGATGATGTGCCATCATTTCTTCACTCGGCGGACCTTCTTCTTCATCCAGCCCGAAGAGAGGCTGCGGGCATCGTATTGATAGAGGCAATGGCTGCCGGGGTTCCTATATTGGCCTCTGAGATATGTGGTTATGCTGAACAAATAAGATCAGCCGGTGCAGGAAAACTCATCCCAGTTCCTTTTTCTCAAAGCACTCTTAATCGTATGCTGAATGAAATGCTTCTCAATGCAGACTTAAACAGTCTCGGAAGAAAAGGCAAAAAATACGTGATTAAAAATGATCTCTTTCACCTCCACGAGAATGTCGCCAATATTATTGAAAATATGGCCAATGAGCAAAAATAATTGTCTGGGCAAAGTTATGGGAAGATGTGCTGAATTCTAAGAGGGAAATACCTTGTTTGGAAAAGAAAAAGTGATTTTTTTTGAACCACTTTTTGGTGAATGCACCCCTGAGCAGGCATTTGAAAAGGTTTTCTCCTTGAAGGGGGATGTCTATAGGGAGCAGAAGGGAAGGAAGACGATTCGATTTGAGCATGACGGCAGATATTACTTTGCAAAGATTCACCTTGGTGTGGGATGGAAAGAAATTTTTAAGAACTTAGTTCAATTCAAGTTGCCTGTGATCAGTGCTCGCAATGAATGGCTCGCCATTCAAAAGTTTAAGCGCATTGGCATCCCCACAACTCCTCTAGTGGCATACGGAAGGCGAGGGATAAATCCCTCAAAGGTTCAATCATTCGTTATCACGCGCGAAATCAAAGATATTACTAACTTGGAAGAATACTGTAAGAACTGGGAAAAAGTATCTCTCTCCTCATCACGGAAAAGAGAATTGATTACAAGAATAGCAACAATGATCAAGCGGCTTCATGATAGCGGCATGAACCACAGAGATCTATATCTATGCCACTTCTTACTAACTAACAATAAACATGAATCTGGGGAGATTTTATATCTCATTGATTTACACAGGGTTCAGATACGTCCTAAGGTTCCTGAGAGATGGAAGGTAAAAGACCTAGGGGGCCTTTTTTTTTCTGCCATGGACCTTGATTTAACGAAAACAGATCTATTCAGGTTTATAAAAGCCTATGAAGGCAAGGACCTCAGGGAGATCATGAAAAACAAACAAGCTTTCTGGAAGCGGGTTGAAAGGCGGGCAAAGTCATTATATGAGAAACATTCTAGAAGACCTAAACTATAATTGTTTACACTCAAATAACAAAAGCCTGCTCACTGTGGTTAAAGAGCGGGAAGGTCTCAATCTGCCCCTGGTGATCACCTTGGATGACGGCAGAAAACTTCGGTGTGAGAGGATGCTGAGAATTGTCCCCGCCAGGAGAGCTGCCTTTTTAGGAACACTGGAGTCGCAGAGCGTTTTTGTCAAGCTATTCCTTAAAAGACATCAAGCAAAAAGACATGTTCGCCGTGAAGTTCAAGGTTATCTCCTTCTGAAGGAGTTGGCCATACCGACTCCCAAGCTTATTTGTGCTTATGAGGCACTAGAGGGTGGCTTGGGCCTAGTCATCTTTGAATACTTGTCGGGATGCAAGTCGCTGAAGACAATAATTGAAAAAGCAGAGTCAGGTGAAGAGTCGCTGGCATTGCTGGCGGAGTGTGTTAGAGTTATGGCAAGAATGCATGAGGGAGGAATTGTTGGGCTAGATCCTCATTTTGACAATTTCCTGGTGCGGAAAGACGAGATATATGTGGCTGACTGTGCTTCCATTGCAAGGAAGCACGTCGGTCAAAAGATTTTTTTTAAAAACCTTGCTTTATTTCTAGCTCAGCTATCGGTGTCCAAAAGAGAACTTTTGGTTCCCCTAACCAAGATATACCTCGCGGAGAGGTCCCTGCCTTGTAATGAATCATCTATAACGCCACAATTAAAAAACATAGAGAGGTATCAAAATATTCGTTTGAGAAAACTTTATAAAAAGGTCTTCCGTGAATCTACTCGGATAGCGATGTCAAGGTCTTTTTGG
>JALVMN010000391.1 GCA_027027005.1 Desulfobacterales bacterium
CTTTTCCTTGGTAACCACTGCAGCGCCCAGGCCGGCCAGAAGCGTCTTCTTCATGAGATCAAACATGGCTACTCACCCCCGTCTCTATCTGGGTTTTGGGCCAGGGAGAGTGTTGACAGGCTCTGAGAGCAAGAACTCGCCCCTCTGAATCCACTCCTTCAAGGTCTTGGCTATCTCAGAGGCCCTCACATAGGAGGAAAGGGGCACAGAGGGGATCTCCTGGCCTTTGAATCTTATAGTACCACTCTTTAGCTCTGCATAGGAAACCCTGGCAAGGGGCCTTGCCTCGCCCTTTGGATAATCAGTTCCGTAGTCAATAATCTGAGCAAATATTTCTTCGTCAGAGACCCCGGTGAATCTGGCCATGTCTTGGTTGAGTATGGGGATGGGGACCCCAATACCCACCGCCAGGGAGCATCCATAGCCCAACATGCTCACCCCGGCAAGCCACTTGGGGTTCATCTCCTTTAGGTCTCCCATTACCATCAAGGTGCCTGCTGGTTCCATGGGCACCCCGTTTTTTCCCCGCCTTGCATCCGGCCTGTGCTGGGTCCCGGGTCCGATTACATGGCCCTGGGCCCCGCCAATGAATATCCTGGTCCCAAGCCCGATGGTGAGATAGTAGGGGTCGTTTAACAAGGGGCTGAGTTGTCCTGAGGTGGCGTAATTTATATTCCCACCTTCAGGCTTTAGCACACCCATGTAAGTATAGATGGTCTTTTGCGAGAGGTTTATGGCGCAATTGTAATTCTGGTAGGCATTTCTAGGGTTGAGGAGCATTGCGTAAGGGAGGTCATTAAGGGTGATTCGTTTTTTAAGTGACCTGTTGGGGTAGCAATCAGTACCATAGGCGGTGGCTCGCAATTCCACCTTTTTGCCGGCCACCAGATCTTCTATCACATGACCCCCACCGTACTGGAACTGGCCTGGATGAACCTTGTTGAGGGGGTCGTCTTCCCTCGGCTCTGTGGCCCCGACGTAGATGTCCACGGCAGCAAGCCCTGCATAGGCTGGCACACCATTGAGCCATACTTTGGCCGCCTTGATTGCAGGCTTGGCATGACCAAAATTTATAAAGGCCCCTGAAGAGCACATGGGAGAAAAGGTGCCAGTGGTTACCACATCCACTTCCCTTGCAGCCTTTTCAGGGCCCTTGCTCTTTACGATCTCTGTCATCTCGTCGGCCGTGACCACTACTACTTTGCCCTGCTTGATCCGCTTATTTATCTCCTGGATGGTTTTTTCACCCCTTTTTCTAGGCATCTCCTCCCTCCTCCGGGCCAGTGTGTAGTGGGCATATCATAAAATCTGCCAAATCCCATTACAAGGATAAAGTGTGGAGGTTCCTGGGCCTTCTTGACTTTTTGCCCCTCTTACACTCTAATTGGGCTGTTACCTTTGGCAATGAAAACAGCCCGCAGAGATTGATCCTTGGCACGACCCTTGGATCTCAAGCTACCAGGTGGGGTGATTTATGGATAAGGTCATCAGGATAGGCCCTCACAGGCTCAAGAGAGGAGGTCCCTTTTTTTTGATTGCCGGTCCTTGCGTGATTGAGGACGAGGCTACCACCTTCTTTGTGGCCCAGCGATTAAAGGATATATGCAACCGGCTTGGAATCCCTCTTGTTTTCAAGAGTTCATACGACAAAGCCAACAGGACTTCCATTAGTTCCTACAGAGGGCCTGGGGTGGAAAAGGGGCTCGAGATTCTGGCCGGTGTCAAGGAACGCCTTGGCCTACCCGTGCTCTCTGACATCCACCAAATCTCCGAAGTGGAACTGGCCACCGGGGTGCTTGATGTGATTCAGATCCCGGCCTTCCTCTGCAGGCAGACTGATCTCGTGGTGGCCGCAGCCTCTACCCAAAAGCCGTTGAACCTCAAGAAGGGGCAGTTTCTCTCGCCATGGGAGATGTCCCAGGTGGTGCAAAAGGCCACCTCCACGGGCAACCATCAGTTGCTGCTCACAGAAAGGGGCACCAGCTTCGGGTATAATAACCTGGTGGTGGATATGCGTTCGATCCAGATCATGGGGGACACAGGGTTCCCCGTGGTATTTGATGCAACCCACAGTGTTCAACTGCCAGGAGGAAGCGGTACTGCCTCTGGTGGTCAGAGGGAATTTGTCCCCTGCCTTGCAAGGGCAGCGGTGGCAGCAGGTGCAGACGGGGTCTTCATGGAAGTGCACCCCGCGCCGGAAGAGGCCCTCTGTGATGGGCCCAACTCAATGCCCCTGGACCATCTGGAGCCACTGCTAGAAAGCCTCAAGGCCATACATGATGAATTGCTCACCGCCTGAGATCAGTCATAAATAGAGGAGTTGCTCGCATCTTGGAAGCCCTAAGAAAAATAAGAATGTTATTCCTCGACGTGGATGGCGTGCTCACCGATGGGCGTATTTGGTTGGGGCCCTCTGGTGAGCCGTTCAAGGTCTTTGATGTGAAAGATGGCCAGGGACTCAAGATGCTCCTGATGGCCGGAATTGAGGTGGTGCTGGTCACAGGGAGAAGCTCTGAAGCGCTCTCGAGAAGGGTCAAAGAGCTGGGGGTAGGCCTCCACCAAGGCGTGGAAGACAAAGAAGCCTTGTGCAGCTCCATCATGGAGAAAAAGGGCCTTAAAAGGGAGGAGGTATGCGGGGTGGGAGATGACCTCCCTGATATGGGCATCTTCAGTGTCTGCGGGGTCAAAGTGGCAGTGGCCGACGCGGTGAAGGAGATAAAAGACCAGGCCGATATTATTACCAGCAGGGGGGGAGGG
>JALVMN010000392.1 GCA_027027005.1 Desulfobacterales bacterium
GAGGATAAAGGAGCTTGAGGCCCAAATAAGGGATCTGAAGGCTGGGAGAGCGGGTGATAAGGAGGAGGCTGCTCCTTCCCACTACCATCCTGTGAAGGGTCTTGCCGACAGGGTGAAGAGGATAGAGGAGGAGATGGAGAAAAGGCCCCTGGTGGGCGAGTGGGCAGAGAGGGTAAGCCTGAGCGGGCGGATTGAGGCAGAGGGTGTTTGGTCCAAGACGGACTATGATGACCCTGCCCAGGATGACACTAGTGAGAGTGATATTAGTCTAGCCACGGTTGAGCTGGGGCTGGATGTGGAGGTTGCCAAGTATGTGAGTGGTCATGTGCTGTTTTTGTGGGAGGATGGAAGTGGTGGAGTTGATATTGATGAGGGATTTATCATAGTGGACGGCCAGGAGAAGTGCCCGTTTTACCTGAATGCTGGGAAGATGTATGTGCCGTTTGGGTGGTTTGAGAGTCATTTTATAACGGATCCTGTGACCCTTGATCTGGGCGAGACCAATGAGGGTGCGCTTAGGTTGGGTTACAGCAGGGGTGGGTTTGATCTTTCTGGGGCCATCTTCAATGGGGAGATAGAGGAGGCGGGAGAAGATGACGACCATGTGGATGGCTGGGTGCTGAGTGCTGTCTATGAGGCCCCTGACGGTGTGTTGGGTGATGTGGGGCTGATGGCAGGTATGTCTTACATTAACAACATAGCGGATACGGACGGTCTTGGGGACAATGTGGCAAGTGGTGAGGTTAAGGACTATGTTGGAGGCCTAGGAGCCTTTTTGAGTGTGAGTTTCAGGGATGAGTTGTTTTTTGAGGCAGAGTATGTGGGTGCGGTGGATGAGTTTGGGGCAGGTGAGCTGTCCTTTGATGGTGGCAAGGGTTTGCAGCCCAGGGCGTGGAACTTTGAGGTGGCCTATCAGGTGCTGGAGCCTTTGGAGTTGGGTGTGAGGTATGGAGGCAGTGATGATGGAGGTGATTTTCTGGCAGAGGAGCAGTGGGGAGTAGTGGGGCGCTACGAGATTTTTCCTTCCACCACCATTGCCATTGAGTATTTGCGAAGTGAGTATGAAAACCATGACAAGACAGATTCCATCACAGGCCAACTGGCCGTGGAGTTCTAAATACACTTTACATAAGGAGGGGTGAAATGATGAAAAAGGTATTTGTGTCTGTAGTGGTGTTAGGGGCTGTACTATTATTGGGAAGGGGTGTTCTCTGGGCCCATTTCGGTATGGCGATTCCTTCAGATAATATGGTGATGGCAGATGAGGCCAAGAAGATAAAAGTAGTCTTTTCCTTTTCCCATCCTTTTGAAATGCAAGGCATGGACCTTGAAAGACCTTTGGAGATCAGTGTGGTTGTCAATGGGAAAAAGGAGGCATTGAACCAAGAGTTGATTCAAACAAAAGTGATGAGGCACAAGGCCTGGGAAGTTACATACAGACTCAAGCGCCCTGGAGTTTACCAATTCTACATGATTCCAAGACCATACTGGGAACCTGCTGAAGACAAATACATTGTGCATTACACAAAGACTATTGTAGCGGCATTCGGGGATGAGGAGGGATGGGCAGAGCCAGTGGGGCTTCGCACCGAAATTGTCCCGCTCAGCCGACCTTTCGGGCTTTACAGCGGGAATCTGTTTCAAGGTATAGTACTCTTGGACGGCAAGCCCGTTCCGTATGCTGAGGTGGAGGTGGAGTATTATAATCAGGACGGAAGGGCAGAGGCCCCCAGCGATTACATGGTCACCCAGGTTATAAGGGCAGACGCCAATGGGGTATTCAGCTATGCAGTGCCAAGGCCCGGGTGGTGGGGATTTGCAGCACTCAACACGGCCCCTGAAATGTTAAAACACAAAGGTGAAGAAAAGGAGGTGGAACTGGGCGCTGTCATATGGGTATATTTCAATCCCTGGACGGAAAAGAAAAAGTGAAGTGGTCTTTTGGCCTCTCGAGGCACCCATTACATCTCACCTTACGAAACCGCGATTTATAGAACCGGGGAACCAATAAGAAACGGTGCCTCAGAGGCCCACAAATATTCAACGGTCAAGAGGGCTCTTGACACCCAATACGTTCTTGTTTGCCACGTGGGTGTAAATCATGGTGGTCTGAAGGTTCTTGTGCCCCAGCAACTCCTGGATAGTCCTGATGTCATATCCACTTTCCAGGAGGTGAGTGGCAAAGCTGTGGCGCAATGTGTGAACTGAAACCTGCTTCGCTATGCCTGCCTTGACGACAGCGGCCTTGAATGCCCGCTGCAAAGAGGCTGGATGCAGGTGATGCCGCCTCACCGCCAGGGTCCTGGGGTCAACAGAAAGAGACTTCGAAGGAAAAAGCCAGAACCAAGCCCACTCTTTTCCTGCATTCGGGTATTTCTTGTCAAGCGCCCCTGGTACATATACTCCATTGACGCCCTGGGCCCTATCTTTCTCATAGATTGCTCGCACCGAATCCATGTGCGCAATGAGATCATCCTTCAAGCGCTCGGGCAACACTGTTCTTCTGTCCTTGTCTCCTTTGCCGGATCGTACAATCAACACATTGCGGATCAAAGTCCACGTCCTTTATTCTAAGGCTGACGCACTCTGCCACCCTGAGGCCGCATCCGTACATCAGCATTGGGTACTGTCAACTATTTTGTGTAAATTCTCCCTGGGTCAGTTTCATGAGAGAAGGCAGATTCTTTCCCACTTTTCCTATGGGTTTTGACCGCCAGTTGACCTCCATCTTCAAGCAGATGAATGCCA
>JALVMN010000393.1 GCA_027027005.1 Desulfobacterales bacterium
CCCTCACCCAGGTAGGCAAGGGCATTCTCTTCGTCTTCCCAGGCGAGGCATTCATTAACCTTTTCAATGGCTTCTTCCCATTCATCGGATATTCCGCGCGTAAAATTTAGGACTTCCCCTATCATCTGATATGGGTCAATCCCATCCAGTGCCAGCTTCACAAGGTATGCTGCACCGATACATGCAGCATCGGCCGTGGGGTGCCTGTGGGTGCATATGCCTGTGATGTGGGCAACGCCTTTGAGTTTCCCTGGATCGTGTTGATAATAATACCCAATGGGGGCAGCCCTCATGGCAGAGCCGCACCCCTTGGACTGTGGAAGCCCGCTTTCAATCCAGTGAATCCCCTTTTCCATGTTGGCTACCCCAGTAAGGCAGGTCCTACCCGGTGCCCTCATGGGAGTATCAGGTGAGTGAGCCCACTTTATGAACTCCTCCTTTACCGCTTCCATCAAGGTCTCAATGTCCTTGTGACCCGCCCTGATGAGTGCCTCTGCTATTGCTGTGCTCATCTGGGTGTCATCGGTATAGACAGCGGGGTTGGGTAGATCTTTTATACCCTGATCTCCATATGTCCTCTTGATCTGATCGAGGGTCATAAATTCCGTAGGACGCCCCATGGCATCACCTATTGCTAGACCAAGAATTACCCCCTTTGCCTTTCCCACGCTCACTCTCTCACCCCTTCCTTTTTTAATACACCCTGTTTCTCCTTCTCTGGCTGTACCTCTGCATTCTTGAGTTCCTGGTATTGTTGCATCGATTGGCTGTTTTCCTGAATACCGACATGTGGATCACCCTGCCATCCAGCACCAGGGCAAAGCCTGCCGTGGATCTGGACTCCAGCCTGCAATCAGTACCCAGCCCAACAGAAGGGTGCTCATCGGCCTTCGCATTTCTTACCGACTTCAAAAAAGCGGTTACAGGGGTTTTGAGGGCCTTTGTATCTTTCTTTTCGTCATATAGATCCAGTGCATCGAGGGCATAGCTGTCTAAGAGCTTAGGAAAAACCTTTTCAAATGTATCGGCCCTTCCAAAGGCATCCATACCTGCCACCCTGCCATTTATCATGAAGACCGCTCCCACCTGATCACTCACCACGGTGAATTTCTCGGTATAATCATAGAGTATGTCTCTGCTCCCTTCATAGATATCGGCCATGGCCCCCGTGGGGCTGTATGTTTTCATCCTGGAGGCCTTCCTGGATATCTCTTCCCACAATACGCCCTGGTCTGCCAGATATGCACCACGGGCCCTGAGGTTCTCATTGACCTGGCTTGCCTTTGCAGCACGCAGTTCGTGGGAAAGGACCCGTTTTTCACTCCTGAAGCGTTCACCCTCGTAATGCCATCTTCCCTCTTCCACACAGCTAACAGGAATGACCATGGTGGACCTGGGTGGTATGAGAATGGTGGTATTTACTATTCGGTTTTGCTTTGCCCCCACCAGTTCCTCACCGTCCATGATGAGGACCATGCCGGAATGCTTGTTTATCACCTTTAGTTCAGGCACTGAACCTGCCTCGTCCACCTCTGTCACTTCCATCAAATCACCCTCCATGGCCTCATCCAGGGTAATGTAGTCCACTGCTGCCCTGTAAGATGAGAGAAGCGGAAAGAGGGCAAGGTTCTTATAAACTCGTTTTCTTCCAATTTTTAGGGTGGTTAGATATTCTTGGAGTGCCTTTAACATTGATATCACATCCTTTCTATTATGGTTTTGGCCCTAATCATAACAGAGGACTTTGACAGATCCGGTCACGACCGCCCGAAGGGCGGAGGTGAAATGTTAAGAGTGAAGGGTGATGGGTGAAAGGTGAAGGGAGCAAGGAGATAGGAGCTTGGCCGCCTCCGGCGGCTCAGAAGTCAGGAGCAGAGGTGCTATAAGCGGTCAGTGCTCGGCTATGAGCCTTATGAGGGCAGGAAAAGGAAGACACATTATGTTTGATTTGTTTTTCTTAACAAAATATAATACTAAAACATAGCAACTGTTTATCAATAGGAGAGACAAGATGCCATCGACTATCATCGAAGATGTCAAGGGAAGCGAGCTTCCCAAAGCCTGGGCGAATAAGGTAAAAGTGGCGCCCGAGAGGACTTACCGAGTCATAATTCAGCCACAAGAAGAATACCAATCTCTCCGCAAGATTATGACCACAATCAGCCGCAATGCTAAATCCCGTGGTATGACCCCTGAGGTATTGGAGGAGATCCTGGGCGAAAAAATTAAGCACATACTGTAAAGGCATCTGCGGTGCGTCTTGTCTTTGACACCAATATTATTATCAGTGCATTACTATTCGAGGAATCAAAACCCTTCAAGGCCTTCATGATGGGCCTTAAAAGAGGGGAGATTCTCTTTTCTGCCTCCACACTTCGGGAACTGCAAGAAGTTTTGTGGCGCAAGAAATTCGACCAATACCTGACGGTGGAAGAAAGAAAGGAATTCATAACAAATTTTGTGTTACATGGAACCCCAGTTGAGCCTGTTGAGAAGATTACGGAATGCCGAGACCCGAAGGACAATAAATTCTTGGAGCTTGCGGTCTCAGGTAATGCGGATTTCATCATCTCGGGCGACGAAGACCTCTTAGTTCTAAATCCGTTCCGTGATATCCCTATCCTGACACCCCATGAATTCATCGAAACTTGTCAAAAATAGCGTACTCCTTTCTATAGCTACTTCCCAGACATACCGAAAAAACTATTCCCATCTCATCTGTAATTGGAACTTCGGGATATACGTGGAGAATAAGGGCCGCTAAAAGTAAAAGGACCTTTGTGTAGCTAGAAAATATTCATCTTTTGAATGAGAGCAACCGTTTAGTAAAGTGTATTCCTCCGGTGTAATTTTATTAGATCTTCTAGGAGAGTTAAGGCATGGCAAGGGGAGATCAATTAGGAAGGCAGTGGAAGATAATCCAGACTCTCATTTCTTCCAAAAGGGGAAAATCTGCTGCTGAGCTTGCCTCTGAGCTGGAATGCCACCCAAGAACTGTTTACAGGGACCTAGAGGCGCTTCAGATTGCAGGATTCCCGATATACACCGAACGGGTGGAGGGCAAGAGCCTGTGGTCAGTGCTTGATACGGTAAAGCACCAGATCCCGGTCCCCTTCAGCCTGCCTGAACTGATAGCCCTTTATTTCGGAACAGATATGCTGAAGGTATTCGAGAACACCGTGTTCCATGATTCCCTGAAATCCCTATCCCAAAAGATAAAGGCCACCCTTCCCCCGGACTCCTTGAGCTACATTGGCAACCTGGAGCACACCCTTCAGGTGGGCTTCAAGCCTTACAAGGAATACGGCAAGTTCAAGGAGATAATAAACCGGGTAAACGATGCCGCGGTCAAAAGGAAAACAGTGGAGATCGTCTATTACACCATGAGCCGGAAGAAGGAGACCCGGCGCAGGGTGGATCCCTACAGGATCTGGTTTTTCAACGGCTCCTTTTACCTGATCGGCTACTGCCACAAGAGGGGCGAGGTACGGATATTTGCGCTTGACAGGATAAAGATGCTCCACCAGACAAAGGAGACATTTGAGGTGCCTGAGTGCTTCAGCCTGGATGAATTCATGGGAAAGAGCCTTGGGGTGTTTAAGGGGACTCCGATGAAGGTGAAGATATGGTTTTCCCCGGAGGTGGCCGGTTACATCAAGGAGAAGATCTGGCACGAAGCCCAGGAAATCTATGAGCAGAATGATGGATCAATCATCTTTGAGGCAGAGGTGGAGGGGGCCCAGGAAGTGAAGTCCTGGGTCATGAGCTGGGGATCACATGCCTTGGTGCTTGAGCCTGAAGCGTTGAGGGAGCGAATCAGAGCGGAAATCGAGGCAATACTAGATAGATATGAGATGGAGGGAGGGAGAAAAGAAACGCCGGTTGAGGTCTAACTCGATCTTAGAATATTTAGGTCAGTTCGGATACCTGTTGGTCCCCCTTACCCAAGGCAATGTCTTCAAGCACTATCTGCTTAAAAACCGAAGGGTCCCCCAGACGCTTCATCGCATCTAGGATCTCAATCCCGGCAAGACGTCCCTCCGAGTCATAGTCCGCTGCGATCCCTTCTCCTAGGTGTTTTGTTGTAACAGGTGTTTCTTTAAAACGTATATAAAGAGCGTCTACCTCTCTATCATAACTGATTTTCATTTTAAGCTCCTTCAAAAATAGTAAACATAAACGGTGATCACAACAATCTCTTCTGATTCCTCAACGAAAATCGGGCGGACCTGTTTTGTAGAATAGTATTTCTTATTCCACACACTGTTGTATGGAAAATCCTTCTTACACTCCAGCCTGCCCCTCTCTGCTTTTTCCCATTGGGAATTCTGTATCGACTCGATCACTTCAACCTCAGATGCCCCTCTGAATCTCAACTGTTGCCTAGCGTGTCCAGATAACCGCACTGGCTTATGTTTACCCATTTTTGTTTACCTTGTGGAATATTATCATACCAGAGCAACATCCTTTAATCAAACATTGGCTCCTTTAACATCTCTTCATACCTGTGAAGTTCTTTGATTGGTATCCTCAAACACCCCCAGGATTTTTGTGCGCCGCAGTTCTCGCACCTCAACGAGGCGGTACACGGTCCGGCCATTTTTGGAAGGATTAAAAAATGCTGCCATCACAAATTGACTGCACTGGAGGACGAGAAGTAAAAAGGGAATGTTGAGCAAGAACTCTTGGGAGGGCATACGTGGGACTGAGGAGGTTATCCTTGCGAGAAGAGAAACAGGTACTGCGCTTGAGGGGCCCGAGAACATGATGGCCCTCTAACTGTTCATGAAGAAAAAGGATTTGACTTTTGAGGCTCTTTTGCTAAAGTTTAATTTTGTGAGTAAGCGGTCTTACTCACCCAAGTAAAGCATTAAGACAATCTAGTGCCCCCGTAGCTCAGGTGGATAGAGCACCAGATTCCTAATCTGGGTGCCGCATGTTCGAGTCATGCCGGGGGCACCATTTTTTGTCCCATGGGATACGGTTTTGGTGTTGACCTCAAGGATTGAATCAATTAAAATTAGTAAAATTTAGTAGTTACAGCCTGCTCCCAGCAGGCTATTTGTCTAGTGAGGAGAAAGAAAAGATGTATGCAGTGATTCAAACCGGCGGAAAACAGTACAGGGTATCGCCTGGAGATTACCTTGAAGTGGAGAGACTTGAAGGCCAGGAAGGGGATTTGGTGGAATTCCAATCAGTGCTTCTTGCCTCAGACGGCCAGGAGGTCAGGGTTGGCAGGCCCTTCCTGGAAGGCACCAAGGTAATAGGAAGGATACTCAAGCAGGGCAAGGGCAAGAAGATAGTGGTCTTCAAGTATAAACGCAGGAAGAATTACAGAAGGAAGAAGGGGCATCGCCAATTGCTCAGTTTCGTCAGGATAGAAAAGATAGAGGCATAGTCGAGGGTTAGAAATGGCACACAAGAAAGCGGGCGGAAGTTCAAGAAACGGGCGCGATAGCGCGGGAAAAAGATACGGGGTCAAGAGATTTGCCGGCCAAAGGGTCAAAGCCGGAAACATAATTGTGCGCCAGCGTGGCACAAAGATCCACCCTGGCCAAAATGTCGGCCTGGGCAAGGACTACACCATTTACGCCAAGATCGACGGGGTGGTGGCATTTGAGCGGCTTGGCAAGAGCCGCAAGAAGGTAAGCGTTTACGCACTCTAACACCACCCGATCCCCCTTTCGCCCCCTTACCGGTCAATGTATGGGATTTTTGGACGAAGTAGTTATTACCGTGAGATCTGGTGACGGGGGAAGGGGTTGTGTAAGTTTCCGCAGAGAGAGATTCATCCCCAAGGGAGGGCCTGACGGAGGCGATGGAGGCAGCGGGGGGAGCGTCATCCTGAAAGCGACCAAGGCCCTTTTTACCCTTTACGATTATGCAAACCGCACCTATTTCAAGGCACCAAACGGCTCACCCGGAAGAGGAAACAACCAGACAGGCAAAAAGGGCAAAGACCTCATCTTGAAAGTGCCTCTGGGTACACTCGTATATGACGAAGACACCGGCCATCTCATAGCAGACCTCATCCATGAGGGTCAAGAGGTGCTCGTGGCCCCCGGAGGAAGAGGGGGGAAAGGCAACACCCATTTCGCATCCCCCACCAACAGGACCCCCCGATTTGCTCAACCGGGCACCCCCGGCGTAGAGCGAAGGCTTCGCCTGGTATTGAAGTTTCTGGCCGACGTGGGCCTTGTGGGTCTCCCTAATGTGGGAAAATCGACCCTTTTGGCAAGCCTGACCCGGGCCCGCCCCAAGATAGAAGACTATCCGTTCACGACCCTGGTGCCCAACCTGGGTGTGTTGGAGATGTCTGAAGACAAGACCCTGGTCCTGGCAGACATTCCCGGCCTCATAGAAGGGGCCAGCCAGGGAAAAGGCCTGGGGCTTCAGTTCCTTAAGCATGTGGAAAGGACAAAGGTGCTGGTGCATGTCCTTGACATAACCCATGCACCCAAAAACGACATCCTGGAAGACTTCATGACCCTCAGGACCGAAATGGGTGACTATGATGAAAATTTGCTGGAAAAGACTCAACTCGTATTGATAAACAAGATGGACCTCTACTCATCAGAGTGCAGAAATCTGGAGTCGCTACAGGAGCGGTTGGAAGAAATCGGTCTTGAGTCCATTCCTGTTTCAGCCTTGACCGGATACGGATTGGAAAAGTTCAAGGATTGGCTGAGGAATCGATTCCAATGAATAACCTCTCACAACACCCCTCCACCATATCAAGGCGAGAGCTCTTCAATGGCATCAAGAGAATAGTGGTCAAGGTGGGAAGTGGTGTGCTCACCGGGCGCCAGGGGCTTAACCTAGCCGTGATAGAGCATCTGGCAACAGACATCTGCCACATCATGGAAAAGGATATCCAAGTGATACTGGTCTCCTCAGGGGCCATCGCCTCAGGGCTCAAGAAGGTGGGGCTTGCCTCCAGACCCCAAGGCATATCCCAGCAGCAGGCCCTGGCCGCAGTGGGCCAGCCCAGCCTCATGATGGCCTATGAAGAGGCATTTGACAGGCGGGGGAAAAAGGTGGCCCAACTGCTCCTGACCAGGGACGACCTCAATCACCGCCGTCGCTATCTCAATGCCAGAAATACTGTGCTCACTCTGCTCTCATGGGGAATCGTGCCCATTATCAATGAAAATGACACCGTGGTGGTGGAAGAAATCAAGTTTGGAGACAATGACAACCTAAGCGCAATGGTGGTAAACCTAACCGACGCCCAATTGCTTGTGAACCTCACCGATATCGACGGACTTTTTGACACAGACCCCCGAACGAACCCTCAGGCCCGCTTGATAAAAGTCGTGGAAAAGGTTGATTCCAGAATAAGAAAATGCGCCAATTGCATCCCTGGCTTCCTGGGCACCGGTGGCATGGCAACCAAGGTGAAGGCGGCTGAAAAGGCCGCTGCCGGCGGTGTTCCCACCATCATTGCCAATGGCCTGAAAGAAGGGGTCCTCAGCCGCATCCTCTCGGGAGCAGAGGAAGGCACCCTCTTTTTACCCCGCACAAGGGCCCTTTGCAGCAGAAAACACTGGATCGCCTTCACCAAGGCACCCAAGGGAGAAATCCAGGTGGATGAGGGGGCAGAAAAGGCCATACTGGAGGGAGGAAAATCCTTGCTCCCCTCTGGCATAATAGATGTCAGGGGGAGGTTCGGTATGGGGGATGCCGTCCTTATCACCAACCGTGAACAAAGGCCTGTGGCCATCGGGCTTGCAAACTACCACTCAGGCGATATAAGAAAGATTATGGGCGCAAGGAGCTCAGAGATAGAAAAGATCCTGGGCTTCAAGCACGACGATGAGGTGGTACACCGTGACAATCTGGTATTGATGAGCCAGATAGAAGGAGATGAGGAAACATGTCTCTTGAGACCTTGATCAGGCAGATGGGCCAAAAGGCCAAGGAGGCCTCCCGTGAATTGCGCACTGCAGGGAGGAAGGAAAAGGATCGAGCGCTTCATCTGATGGCCGACTATCTCTTGGAGAAAGGGCCCCGGATAATAGAGGCAAACAAAAAGGACCTGGATGCTGCGCGCCAGGGCGGTCTCACAGGGGCCTTTGTGGACAGACTCACCATCACCGAGGCTCTGATAGGGTCCATGGCTGAGGGCCTGAAAGAGGTGGCGGCCCTTCCTGACCCTGTGGGCGAGATTTCCAGTATCCGAAAGAGGCCCAACGGGCTTCTGGTGGGGAGGATGCGTATCCCCCTGGGGGTAATCGGCTTTATTTATGAGTCAAGACCCAATGTGACAGTGGATGCTGCAGGCCTCTGCCTCAAGTCCGGCAACGCAGTAATCCTAAAAGGGGGTTCAGAGGCCATTAATTCCAACATGATTTTGGTGGAGATCCTGTCCTCGGCC
>JALVMN010000394.1 GCA_027027005.1 Desulfobacterales bacterium
GATTCCACCTTTTTCCACAGCGGCCTTCACCCCCTGGTCAATGCCATTTACAACAACCACAAATTTACCCTTATAATCCTGGACAATATGACCACCGCCATGACGGGCCACCAACCCCACCCAGGAGCAGATGTGAGCAACATCCAACTCCCCCTCAATCCCCTCTCCATTGAAGAAGTGGTCAAGGGCATTGGAGTCAAGAAGGTGGTCACAGTGAATCCCTTCAAGCACAAAAAGACCCTTGAGGCAATAAAAGAAGTGACCAATTACGACGGGCTCTCTGTCCTCATAGCCAGGGCACACTGTCCATTGCACGAGCGCACACTGCCCCATGGCAAGAAATGGAGACCGTTTTATGTTGACCACAATAAGTGCAAGAACCACAGGGTGTGCATCTCAAAAATCGCTTGTCCGGCCTTTTATGTGGAAGACGAGAAAGTTTACATCGATGAAACCAGATGCACCGGCTGCACCCTCTGCGTCCAGCTGTGCCCTGAAAATGCAATCTTGCCCCTAAAGAAGGAGGTTGCCTGATGAATACAACCAAGATCATGATAGTTGCCGTGGGTGGGCAGGGCAATATACTTGCCGCCCGCGTGATCGGAGAAGCTGCCGTAGAGGCTGGCATTGATGTCAGGATGTCTGAATTCCACGGGATGGCCCAGCGTGGCGGTGTCGTGGAATCCATGGTTCTTCTCGGTGAGGGGATAGGGTCTGCCATATCTGATGGTGAGGCCCATGTCCTGGTGGGCTTTGAGCCCTCAGAGACCATCAGGGCCATGAAAAAATGCAATGCCAACTCATGGGTTATTACCAACACCCATCCTGTGCCCCCCTTTACAGTGGCCCTCGGGCAAGACCAATATCCAGATATAAATGCCACCTTTGAAAAGATTGCATCAAGAGTGGAAAAACTGATTGCCTTCGATGCCACAGAACTTGCCCTCAAGGCCGGGTCTGCCATGTCCATGAACATGGTAATGATGGGAGCTCTGGCCCAGAGCGGGAAGATACCTCTTGAGCCGGATCTCTTCCGCAAGGTGATCAGAGAGAAAACTAAAAAGGCCTTTGTGGAAACCAACCTAAAGGCCTTTGACATGGGTGCCGAGGCGGCTGCAAAGCTCATGTAGATAAAACAGGGGCCCGAACATCATGCGATATCTTGACGCCGGGTCCCTGTATTTTTTTGGGCCTCTAGGTATAAGAGAGCTTCATCAATTTTCCTGCCAGTGCCACCAAACCCAGCAAGAAGACCAATCCCAGGTGGGAGAGATCTATCAGCATCACCAGTTCTGGAGAAAAGGTGAGTTGAGGGAAGTTCTTTAAGACTCTCATCACTCCTGTAACCACTATCCCTGCCCACAAAAGGATCTTGAGCCAACCAAAGGGGCTTATCTGGTTCAGTCTCCGCTGGGCTAGGAACTTGCCCCCTAGATAGAAAAACAGGAAAAGAAGTATTCCGGAAAATATGTAGTGCAAGACATGGGTGAGATAGAAATCAGCCGTCCACCCCAGTCCCGGGACATCTGCAATGTAATAGCGCTTGAATATGGGTAGCTGCCCCATGCCGGTAAAAAAAAGACCAATCACCAGGAGAACGAATAATTTCTTTTTAAGCCCGCTCATGGTCACCCTCCTTGTTACCCGCTTTGCTCAATGTCTTCAGGACCCCGGCGCTGATGCCGGCTATGGGGGCGGCGAGAACAGCCATGCCCAAGACCTCTTCGTCTGCCATGGAATCCGGAACAGGCTTCAGATGAGGTCTGCCAGGGCCCTTTTCAATCTCTTTGTTCAAGAGGTCAAAGGGCACAGGGGAGACATAAATGGTATTTGTTCCCCCGTTCTCCTTTTCTCCGTAAATAAATCCATTCATCTCTTTGGCCAATTGATGGGCCCTTTTGAGGATCTCTTTTCTTGGCCCTATGCTTTGGACCTTTTCAGGGCAAACCTCAATGCAGGCAGGCAATTGCCCTTTTGCCACCCGGTCGTAGCAGCGGTCGCACTTGTACATGACCCCGTTTCCAGCAAAAGAGGGGAGGAGTTTAAGGTATAGGCCCACGCCAGTCTGCCTTTCAGGGATGTGCCACGGGCAAACGCTTTTGCACTTTGAGCCCCCGAGGCACACATCGGGATTGATCCTCACGATCCCGTTTTTTTGCTTTGAGCAGGCTCCCCAAGGGCAAAGGTTGGCACAAGGTGGATTTTGGCAGTGCATACACCGCCTGGGGATGTTCACCTCGTATTCTTCTCCCTTCCAGGTGACGTAAGCGGACTGGATATACAGCCAGTTGTACGGGGTGAGCCTGTCGTCAACATCTTGCTTGTCAGACCAGTCGGCCACCTTGACCCTGGAGGGATACATCTTTGGGAATGGTTTTTTGGGTTTTGGAAATTTATGGGCGTTAACTTCTTTGCAGGCCTCGACACATGCTCCACATCCAATACATTTGCTTAGGTCCAGAAGGGTTGCAAGCTCTTCATCACCATAAGAGGCATATCCTGGCTTTGGTAGGAGTCCTACAGCCCCTCCCAAGAGGAGTCCTTTGAGGAAAGTCCGTCTCGATATCACGTCGTCAACCCCCCATATTTTTGTTTATAGTATTAACAAACATATCCGCTCCACCTAAATTTGTCAAGGGCCAAATATCGCTCCTTCGAATTTATTGGGGGATGGTTGAGATTTGTGTCTGGTAGGATATGCGGATAGGGTCAGATGGGTTAAAAATAGGCAGCCTTTTGCTTT
>JALVMN010000395.1 GCA_027027005.1 Desulfobacterales bacterium
ATGTGTTTGCCCAAGACCAGGAACAGGTGGACAAGCTCCTAGAGCAACGAGACCAATTACAACACGTGCGCATGGTGATCTATGTGGATCCCACCGGCATGCGCACTTATCGAGACAATCCGTGGCTCATCAGCTTTGCCCAACTCTTGGAGCTGGGAGAAGAGCTTGAAGAGGAGCAGCCCGAATTGTTCATTAAAGAACTCTGGGAAGGCAGGCCAGAGGAAGTGGCCCTCATGCTCATGACCTCGGGCACAACGGGGCTGCCCAAGATGGTCATGCTGGCCCACCAGAACCTCACAGAGATGGCGCGCAAATGGCTGGAGACCGCGCCCATCGGTATCGGGGACAACTGGATATCCATCACCCCCACCGCCTGGATAGTGGACCAGATGTGGGGCTTTGGGATCACACTGTCAGGTGGAATGATAATGAACTTCCCAGAAACCTTTGAGACCGTGGTGGAGGACTTCAGGGAGATCGGCCCCACTGTGTTGGTGAGCTCTTCCAGATTCTGGGAAGATTTGGCTTCCACCATAAGGGTAAAGATAAGCGATTCAGGATTTATAAAACGCGCCTTTTACGACTTTTCTCAAAAGATAGGGACTGCTGTTGTGGATCTGGAGTCAGAGGGAAAGAGTGTCCCACTTTACCTGCAGTTGATGAAGCGGCTCGCTTACTGGCTCGTCTCAAAGCCACTAATGGACAGGGTGGGCTGTCTGGGCTTTCGGGCGGCCTATACCGGTGGGCATCCCATAAGCCCCGATGTGATCAGGTTTTTCAGGGCAAATGGCCTGAACCTTAAGCAGTGTTACGGGCTCACTGAGGCAGGAGGAATCTTCCAGGTTCAACCAGACAACGAGGTAAAGCCTGAAACCGTTGGAAAACCGCTCCCAAGGACCGAGGTAAGGATTACCGAAGACCAGGAGGTCATTGTCAAGAGCAAATCTGTCTTTGTGGGCTATTACGAAAACCCTGAGGCCACCCAGGAGGCTCTCAGGGAAGGATGGTTTTACACAGGGGATGCAGGTTACCTGGATGACGACGGCCACCTCCTAATAATCGGTCGCAAGCAGGACATCATGCGAACCAGGGAGGGTGAGGCCTTTTCACCGGACTTTATAGAGACAAGGCTCAAGTTCAGTCCTTACATCAAAGAGGCCGTGATCTGGGGAGAAGGTCAGCCTTACATTACCGCCTTCATAAACATCGACTATGGAAATGTGGGCAACTGGGCCGAAGAGAGAAAGATACCCTATACCACCTACACTGACCTCTCCCAGCAGCCGGCGGTGGAAGAGCTCATAAAGGGAGAGGTGAGAGAGGTGAACCAGCAATTACCTGGACCCATGCAAATCATGAAATTCATCCTATTGTACAAGTTGCTGGATGCCGACGACGAAGAACTCACCCGCACCGGTAAGGTGAGGCGAAAATTTGTTTTTGAGCAGTACAAGGACCTCATTGACGCCATGTACTCTGACAAAAAAGAACTCCCTGTAAAAGGTCAGGTGAGATATCGAGACGGGACAGTTGGCACCATAGAGACCGTTGTAAAAATCTTGGAACTTTAGGGGGCAACAGAGAAAATGGAATTTTTTGTTCAATTGTTGGTCAACGGGCTCTCCATTGGTTTTCTATATGCCCTGTCTGCTCTGGGATTTGTAATGATCTTCAAGTCCAGCAGTGTTTTGAACTTTGCCCACGGTGAACTTCTGGCCATAGGGGCCTTCATCTTCCTGGTCTTGTCTGTATGGGCGAAACTCCCCATTGTGCTGGCTTTTGCACTGACCTTGGTAGGTAGCTTTGCCCTGGGATTCATAGTGGAGAGGCTCTTTTTGCGCCCCCTGATCGGCGAAGACCTTATACAGGTTATAATGCTTACCGTGGGCTTGGCCGCAATGTTCAAGGGGCTTCTCCTTTTCATCTTCGGGGGTGACACCTGGAACTACCCCGAGTTCCTCCCCGATGCCCTTACCATTCACTGGGGCAATGTGGAGATCTCCTCTGTTTATGTTACCACCTTCATCATAGGACTTATCTTTCTGGGCATATTCGGCTTTTTCTTCAAGTATTCCTCCCAAGGCATTTACATGCGTTCTGTGGCAGATAACCAGCCCGCCGCCCTTTCCCTTGGAGTGCACGTTCGAAGGGTCTTTGCCCTCTCATGGGCAATTGCCGCCCTTGTTTGTGCCATGAGCGGGATAGTGTTGGGCATAATAAACGGCATCAATGTGCACGAGTTGAGCTCCATAGGCCTCAAGGTCTTTCCGGTGGTAATCCTGGGCGGATTGGACAGCATAGGAGGCGCCATCCTGGGAGGGCTCATCATCGGGTTGCTGGAGACGTTCACGGGCGGCTATATCTCCACTTCCCTTAAAGAGGTAATCCCTTATGTTACCCTTGTGTTCATCCTAATGATAAAACCTTACGGCCTCTTTGGACTTGTTGAGATAGAGCGAGTTTAGCGGGAAAAGGAGTCAACCTTAACCATGCGGAAGCTACAGTTTCATCCATGCGGTAACTTCAAAGAGTCATACTATCAGGAGCTTACCATCTTTGAGACCGACTTTGGAAGGCTATGGCTGATAATAGGCCTGGTCTTGCTCTTTGGTGTTGTGCCATTTGTGTCCAGCCCTTACCTCCTCTATGTGTTGAACATCTGTGGGATATACGCCATAGCCGCCATAGGCCTGAACATCCTGATAGGTTATACAGGGCAGATCTCTTTGGGGCATGGCG
>JALVMN010000396.1 GCA_027027005.1 Desulfobacterales bacterium
AATCCGATAGATGTGATAGCTATGACATCTTATGCAGAAACGACGGTAATTTTTCCAACCTGCCGCTGGCAGGCAGGCACAGACTTGTCAAATACTGTCTTGCTGCATTTTCAGTTTTGATAAGACGTTCAAAGGATTTTAAGTCCATGACACCATCATATTACGGTGTCAGATCTTTTACAATTACCTTTTTGAAAAGTATGAGGTTTGCAAAAAAAGCTATGTCACGGAGGTAAGAACTAGAAAATGACACGGGAAGTGGCTTATCGGATAGGAGTTTTCCTCATAGTATTTGTGATAATGGCCTTGTGGGAACTGATGGCGCCAAGGAGAAGGCTTACCGTATCAAAGCTTGAAAGATGGATGAACAATCTCAGTATAATTGCCATTGATAATCTGGTGGTGTACCTCTTAATGCCTGCAATAGCCATTAAGACCGCTTTGGCTGCCCAGCAGCACGGATGGGGGCTTCTTAACAACCTTGAGCTCCCCTATTTTGCCTCACTGGTAATCGGGGTCTTGTTCCTGGACATGGTCATCTATCTTCAGCATCTCATGTTTCACGCCGTGCCACTCCTATGGAGATTTCACATGATGCACCATGCTGATCTGGATATTGATGTAACCACCGGTCTCAGATTCCATCCGGTTGAGATCCTCATCTCCATGGGGATCAAGGTGGCTGCTGTGGCAGCTATGGGCCCCCCGGTGATCTCTGTGCTGATATTTGAAATCATTCTGAACGCAACCGCCATGTTCAATCACTCTAATGTCAGGATGCCAAAAAAGATCGACGCCTTCCTTAGGCTGCTGGTGGTAACCCCTGACATGCACAGGGTGCACCATTCCGTAACAATTCGTGAGACCAACAGCAACTTCGGTTTCAATTTTCCTTGGTGGGACAGGATATATGGGACGTACAGGGCACAGCCTGCAGCCGGACACGAAGGCATGACCATAGGGCTTGCCCAATACAGGGACCGCAGCCAGGTAACCCTGCCAAGGCTTCTGGTCCTCCCTTTTGTTGGGGATCCCGGGTCCTATTCCATAAACAGAAGCGGTATGGAGCCGCCCAAGAAGAGATCCAGCTGATTTGAGGGTTGTGTTGGGAGGGTTGGTGGGATTTCCACTATTCTGGCCCTTCTTATCAGTACATGCTTTGTCCAAACCCTGAGCTGGGAAGGGGAATGCCATGTCCTTACCCAGACATAGATGTGAGGGCGAGGTGCGTGGAGCAGAATTACTGCTTGACCCCACACTGCAGTGCAGGCCTTATCTCAATAAGTTGACTAACGTAATTTCAAGATTATTTTATTCCAAGCCAATTACTATCGAGATAATTTTATCTTGTTTGCGTTTTCATATTAGTTGTGCGCAAGTATATCCCTGGATGATTTAAGCGAATATGACTTGGCCCTATTGAGGCATAACAATAATTAGGAGGACATCCCAGTATGAGAAAGAGGATAAGCTTTAAAGACATTGATGAGATAGCAAAAGAAGACATAAGAAAGAGGATAGAGGAATTTGCTTTACGCGAGATAGAACCTGTAGTGGAGAAAGTGGGCAAGGGACGCGTCCGGTTTGCTGCCCACGTTGAAGCCACCAAGGGGAAGGGTTTGTATTCTGTGGCCCTTAGGCTACATTTACCAAAAAAGGTGCTCGTTTGCAGGGAGGAAGGCAGGGACCTCAACCTGGTGTTGCAAGCCGCCGAAGAAGACCTAAAGGAGCAATTGGAAAAATACGCCTCAAGAGTCAGGAAAGAGGATGTATGGAAACGCAAGGCCAGGAGGGCACAACTGAGGAAATTAAAGGAAGCAAGCGCAGAAAGTGAGAAACAGGATCGAGTATTCTACTATGACCTGGTGAAGCAACATATACCGCAGCTTGAAAGGGTGGTCCGCCATGAGTTGACATACATGCGGGCCAAAGGCGACCTACCGCCTGATTATCCCAGGATTGAAGATATTGTGGATGAAACCCTTGCAAGGGCATTTACCCTCCTAAAGGATAAGAGCCCAGATATCTCCCTGGAGGCCTGGCTGGCTCAGATTGCAATTGACATTATTGCTGAAGAGACCGCCAAGTTCAGGACAGAAGAAGGAATGGACGTGCTGGAGAAGAGTTTTAGCCCACTGGAATTCATACCAGAAGATGAGATATTTGAGTACTGGCAGCCCGACGAGATGCTCACCATTGAAGACCTCGCTGCTGCCAGCCCATATGGGCCGGTTACTGAAGAACCCCTCGAAGATAGGGAGCGCCGCGCATATGTGTACCGCCTCTTAGCCCTGCTACCCAACAAGTGGAGGCAGGCCGTCAACTTGGTGTTTCTTGAAGAAATGCCGAAGGAGCAGGTGGCAAAGACCCTAGGGGTTGATGAGGATACGATTAATCAGTGGCTCCAGCATGCTGAGGCCTTCCTGAAAGAAAAAATGCTGGAAGCAGGCTACGGACCGCCTGATACTGGCTCCTATTTTGATTATCTCATACTTCAAGAGGCCCCCGAAGAATACAAAAAGCAGGTGGAAAATGAGCTAAAAGAAACCCTAGGACTCTGACCCTTTTGACCATTTAATTCCTGAACTTTGCGTGGAGATGATCCTAAAATGATGAAACACCTCAAGGACCCTCTTCTCTCACATTGGCCATGGACCGTTTCAGAACTTTAGCGAAATATGATAGAAGGGTAAGGGCCAGGTATTTTTTTGTTTTCGGTGGGCACAACCTTGGTG
>JALVMN010000397.1 GCA_027027005.1 Desulfobacterales bacterium
CGGTACACGATGGATTCTCTGATTGTATCCTTTATTGAATCCAGGAAATGAAGGAGATGGGTTATGTGGCTAGTGCCGCGGAATTCCAGGCCCTCCTCGGCCAATATTTGATTAGTGGCCTCCCTTACCCGTGTCTCGTTCTTCAGGTAGTGATAGGCTTGCTTGAGGCTCAAGAAACAGCCGTTACAGAAGGTCAAAACATCGAGGCCTTGCTGCTCGGCAAGGGAGATATTTTTGCCTGAGCAGACAAGGTAGGCCTGAAGATCGAATGTCTTGAGCGGGTATCCACAACATCCAAAATTGGTTATATCAATTGGTTCCACACCAAGCTTACAAAGCACAGCATCGGTGGAGGTCTCGTATTGTTTCAACAGGATAGGGGTCGTGCAGCAGCGCTGGATTGCAATCCTTTTCATTTTTGAGGATCCTCTTTTGACCTTTTCACAATATAGCTTTTTGCCTGACTGGCGGCCATCAACCTTAGTTCGGCTATTATATCGGCCACCCGAACTCCCTGGGGACATGCATCCTGGCACAAGTAACATCCAAGGCAGCTCCACAGCATCTCGGAGCGAAAGGTCATGTCCACGAGCCCGAGATTGACGGCGCGGATTATTTGGTGAGGGAGCAGCCCCAGTTCTTTCCGGGCGTTATCCACGATGTTTGTAACAGGGCAGGCAGAGGTGCAGGTGGTGCAGGTAAAACAGTAAGGGAAGGACCCACCCCTGAGGGAGCCCACTATTGCCTTTTTCTTGGTCTGATTGATCTCTCCTATGACAATGGTCTCGGCTCTGTTTGCCTTAGAGTCGGAACTCTCCTCTATTGTCTTTCTGATCTGGTCCACAGGATATTGAAAACGCTCCCTTCCAAGGACCTCCTGCTTGAGGGATCGGAAAAAAGAAAAAAAGGTCAGGACCAATGGTTCAGGCGCCTTCTGGAGATAAGACTCCCTCACATTGAACCACATTGCCTGAAGATTTATGCCCACAGGACATGCACAGGTACACCTGTAGCAATTTGTACAGAGATATAGGCCTTCAAGTATCTCTCTGGTCTCTTGCGGGCTCACCTCTTTTTGGGGCGCCAGGGACTTGAGCCTTTGTATCTTTTCCGAAGGCAGAATGTTTGCATTGGGAATGACCCGAAACGCCATCTCCACAGAGCAGACCTCTGTGCACAGCCCACAATGGGTGCATGCATCCAGCTCCATGGCCTGACGCGTGGCAATATTGGCAGGATGAGCAGTGTCTTGATCCATAACTGCGTTTGCCATGAGACTCAGAGGGCTTGCCAAGAGATGAAAAAGCTTTGTGAAAGGGATAAGGGCAAGGCCTGCAAATGCAGCAAGGAAGTGGATACACCACAATAGTTCAAGGCCACCGGCACGGTCAATTTCAGTGGCCACAGGCGATATGCCCCTGGAGATGGTATAGCTCAGGAAGGCCCACTGGGCCCTTGCATGACAAGAGGCGCAACTGGTTTCGTGGATCTCCCGCCCCCTCTCCAGCAGGGTTTCTCCATTGCCTGAAAAATCCTGCTCAGATGCAAGGCCATAGTATTTTACCCAATAATATTCCAGGGCCCGGATGGCCTCTGGGGTGTCTTCGTCTGAATAGTCCTCCACCATTTCCAGAAAACGGGTCTTGGAGGTTATCTTCACAGCCTCAAGAAAAAGGCCGGAGAGCAGCACTGCCGAAAGGATGACCAGCAAGAAGGTGTCGGCCCTGGTTCTCTGAACCTTACCTTGCCCTGTTCTTGCCGGTCTAAAGACCATCATTGCCAATCCGCAAAGGGTGGCAAATAGGCCAAGGTTTCTTAAGAAGAGGTATGGATTTTGTGTGGAGGCATAATCGGCAACCAGGGGCTCCATTATGAATGTCTCAAGGGCGTGCATGAAAAGGAGCAACATGAACCCCCAAAACAGCATCATGTGGGCCGCCCACCTGTATCGGCTCTTTCCCAGCAGCCTTTTCTGAAAAAGGATGTCCCAAAAAAATGCATTAAGCAGAGGCCATATTTTTCTGCTAAAAAATACCCTAAAGATTCCGCTCACGGCAGTGGACATTCTTTTTGTAAAACCTATTTCATGCCCTTCCATCCCCACTGAAATTCTGAACCAATTTGAGACCTTGTAGAGAACTCCAACCGAGTAGATCAGCAGGGACAGATAAAGAGTTATCTTAAAGAGCATACTTCAACCTTTCTTTCTTATCTTGTGACTCTATCAGCTTAGTAAGCTCCAGTGTCATCGCGTGTCCCACAAATAAATTATAAGGATGGCACGATGTGGCACTTGCTGTCAAGAAATTATGTGTTTTCCCCTAGCATCCGCAGTCCACCACATTGGTCCCTACTATTTTCCACTTGCGAATGGCCCTGTTCACATTTTTCTTGTCTTGCCATATGGCCCTTGCAATCTCACGAGTTGCTTCCTTTAAATCCATGTGGCGGCCTGATAGGGTTATACTGCCGTCAGGGTGCTTGAATATCCTGCCGCTGAAGGGATTGAAGACGTTTCCGTCGTTATCTAAAGAGGCCAGGATAATCTCCGAGAGCCTGCGTGCGTCTTCAATGCTTTTCACCTCATCGATTTTTGTTTCCGGGCCCATTCAAATTCACCTCCTCTGCCAAAAAAATCTGAAAGAAAAAACATTGACAGAAATACCACAGAGTGGTAGAAAGGTGCAAATTCTTTTTTCCAAAGTATAGAGGGGTCTTTTGGAC
>JALVMN010000398.1 GCA_027027005.1 Desulfobacterales bacterium
AATGGATGAAAGCCCCACACCGCCAGGGTATCCGTCATAGATAAAGATGGCGCTCTTTTCCAGCTCAGGGTGAAGATGGTAGGATATCCCACCCACATCATTTCTGTCGCAAAGGGCAAACAGGGGAAATATGCCAATGCTGGCATGCTCAATGGCGTGTATGGCCCCCATGAAGTGATGCCCTGTAGACTCCACATATGACCTTATCAGGTGTTCTATCTCCACCCAGAATCCAGTGGTCTCAAACACTTGAGGGGGCAAGTCCAGGGGATAAACGCCCAGGAGCTCTTGGCCCGGGAGGGAGCGCTTTTCATACCCGGTTACAGTCTCGGTTACCCTGAGTCTCCCCTCCTTTACCAGAAATTGGGCAACAGGCCTTGTCCTTGTAGTGGAGAGGATCTCGGTCTCCTTTTCCGTGCGGGCCCTGGTGAAATAATTGAGCCGGGCTTCTTGGACCAAGATATTTTTTTTATCCAGGTCCAGTTCAACCACTTCATATTGCTTGGCCCTGTGCAGATATACCGCCCCTGGGTGGCATTCCTTGAGGGCGCGAATGCCGTCCACTGTTCCAACGGGCTGCCCTGTCTCCTGTTCAAATATGGTAAATGTGTCCCCGGCGCTCCTGATATCCACGTGAAGATGTGGTCGCCGGCGGGCGGAAAACCAAGTGCCAGGTCCCTCTGCGCTTCTTACAAGGGCTCCCTCCAGTTCCAATTCCTCCAGGTGCTCAAGCAGGCCGTCTTGCCACATGGCCTGGTCTTCCATGGTAAGGGGGAGTTCGCTGGCCGCACAGGGCAGATGGGCCTTCACCACATGGGGATTTTGGGGATCCAGGAAGGCTGCTTCATATCCCCGCTCAAAGAGGTCTTCAGGGTGTTTCATAAAGTATTGGTCAAGGGCGTCGGGCTTTGCGATCAGGACCACCATGGACTCGCGCCCCCCTCTTCCCACCCTGCCTCCACGCTGCCAGGTATTGATGATGCTCCCGGGATAGCCCACTAGGATACAGACATCCAGGTATCCTATATCTATTCCCATCTCCAAAGCACTGGTGGAAACCACCCCCAGGAGATCCCCTGAGGCGAGCCTTTTTTCTATGTCTCTTCGCTCTGAGGGGAGGAATCCAGCCCTGTAGGAGCTAACCTTTTGCCGCAGTCCAGGAGAGAGTTGAGAGACCCACACATGTATCAACTCCGTGACCTTTCGAGACTGGGTGAATGCAATGGTCCTGAACCCGTGTCGGATGCAGTCCACGAAAAGGCGGGCCGCAGAGAAATTGGCGCTAAGCTCTGGATTGAAAAACAGGAAGTGCTGGCCGGCCCTGGGCGAACCTGAGTCTTCCACCACATGGACCTTTTCACCAATAAGTGTGGAACCAAAGGCCTCAGGATTGTTTATGGTGGCCGAAAGAAGTATAAACTGCGGCCTCGACCCATAAAAGGCACATACCCTCTTCAGTCGGCGGATGATCTGGTTTACGTGGGAGCCGAATATGCCCCTGTAGGTATGAACTTCGTCCAATATGATATGAGAGAGGGAGGACAAAAACCCCTTCCACTGTTCGTGGTAGGGGAGGATACTTCGGTGCAACATGTCTGGATTGGTAAAGAGGATGTTGGGGGGAGTAGACCTTATCTTTTTTCTCATGTAGGGGGTGGTGTCACCGTCATAGATGGCAGCCTGGATGGACTCAGGTCCCAATTGTCTGAGCCAGGGGTCCAGGCCCTTCATTTGATCCTGCTCCAGTGCCTTCAAAGGGAATACATAGAGGGCCCGGGAGGTGGGATTTCGTATCAGCCTATCAAGCACCGCTACATTGTAAATCAAGCTCTTTCCGCTGGCCGTGGGGGTGGCCACCAAAACATGGAGGCCGCGCATCAGCTTTTCCAAGGCCTGGGCCTGATGGGTGTACAGCCGCTTGTAGCCAAGAGAAATCAAGGCCTCCGCAAGGCGGGGTGAGAGCGGAGGAAGGTTAGAGTATCTTGGTTTCCTGGGTTCGAGATACCGGTGGTGGACAATGGCTGGGCCAAATTCAGGTCTTTGCCTCAAAGTGTCGATATAGTCTGATAGCAGCATGGTGTACAGGACTCCAGGGGGAAGGTTTGAAGTTAACCTCTACCATATTCTTGCACACTTTTCATGGCATTTCCCTACAAAAATTATAATGACTATTTGAGGAAAAACTGATAGTTAAATGACGATTTTGTGGTTGGTGCAGTTGAAGGATGGAACTTAAGGGAGCGTGAGGTAAAGACGAGGGAATGGATAAGCGGATAATCGGGACATTACCACCGGTCAACAAGCTCACCTACCGAAAAGGCGACTTGATCGTCAAACAGGGCGACTACGGGATTTCATTATATAAGATCCTCTCCGGGAAGGTGAGGGTTTATCTCGAAGATGGAGACAGGGAGATACCACTCTCTGTGCTTGGGCCTGGTGAGATAATTGGGGAGGTCACGTTTCTCAATATCGGGGTGGAGCCACGGAGCGCATCTGCAAGGGCCTTGGAGGACTCGGAGCTGGAGATATGGCATCCTGCCCTCCTTGCCAAAGAGTACGAGCAGATGCCCAGGATACTTAAATATATTGCAAACCAACTGATAAAGCGGCTCATTCGGACCAACAAGCTTATGGTCACTTTGACCGCACAACGCCCGCCCAAAAAAAATGGTGAAAAGCCGGCGCCTGAGCCCAGGGAGTCAAAGAGGATGTATT
>JALVMN010000399.1 GCA_027027005.1 Desulfobacterales bacterium
CTGGTTATGGAGCCCTCACCGAGGAGCAGAGGGCCCAGCTCCAAGAGCTGAGACAGAAGTTTTTGGATGAGACCGCAACCCTGAGGAGTCAACTCTGGGCAAAGAGGGGAGAGCTGAGGGCATTGATGGGTGCCAAGGCGCCTGATGCCGAAAAGTTGAGGGCCCTTCAGGATGAGATAAATCAGCTGAGGGATCAGTTGGCCCACAAAAGGCTTGAGTTCCGACTTGAGGCCAAAAAGATTGCCCCCGAGCTTCCCTTTGGGAGAGGCCCTGGATTCGGTATGGGCTATGGCATGAGGGGCTTTGGCCCGGGGACTTGTTGGAACTGATAGACAAATTTGGCTATGGAACCGCATAGGAGGGGAGTGGCAGAAAGCCACTCCCCTCGTTTTTAATAAAATCGGGATTAGTTAATGATTACGAGGGGAGAAAACCATGAACTTGAGAAGGATTACCTCATTGACCATGCTCATCTCTTTCATACTTCTGGTTACCACCAGCGTAATTCTTTATATTGTGCCCTACGGCAGGGTGGCGTACTGGTCCAATTGGCGGCTGTGGGGGTTGAGTAAAACCCAGTGGAGTGAACTACACTTGAACCTTGGCATCCTTCTACTGATAGGAGGCTTGCTTCATATCTACTATAACTGGAAGGCCATAACAGCATATTTGAAGAACAAGGCCAGGCAATTGAGGATCTTCACCTCGGAGCTTAACATTGCCTTGCTTGTAACATTCATGGTGATTTTGGGGACATATTTCCATGTGCCTCCCATGAGCACCGTGCTGGAGATAAACGAGTCCATAAAGGAGGCCTCTGCCAAGAAATATGGTGAGCCCCCCTATGGCCATGCAGAGCTTTCCTCGCTCAAGGCCTTTACCAAGAAGTTAGGGCTTGATCTAAACAAGAGTATCGCTTTGCTTAAAAAGGCAGGAATCAAGTTTGAAGGGCCAAATGAAACCTTAGAAAAAATAGCGAATCGAAATGGCATCAGGCCCAAGGATGTCTATGAAATTATCAAGGCCGCAACCACAATAGATGAATTGCAATTTCCAGAAGTGCCGCCACCAGGGTTTGGAATGCGAACCGTCCACGAAATCAGTAAACAATTCAATATACCAGTCTCTTCCTTGTTGGGAGCTATGAAGACCACGGGGATCAAGGCTGAGGGTGAAGATAAGATAAAAGAGATTGCAAAGAAAAATGGCTTGGAACCAATGGCCATCTTTGAGATTATTAGGGAAGCGGCTCGAAACCCAGCTAAATTCAAGAATTGATGGCACCTTGATACATGCAATCTCCTGCAACCAAGGGAAAAGACAAGGCCAAAAGTGTAAAGCGCATCGTACTCATGGGGGTTTTTTGGAGGATCCTCCTCATAGAAGCTGTGCTTCTTGCCTGGTCTCTTGCTTACAGGATCGTGACTCAGGGGGGTGCGGCCCAGGAGCTTTTCTGGTACTCAGTGAGGATCGCTGTGCTGGTGGCGGTGATTATCCTCTTCATGATGGTAACCTTGAGAAACTTCCTGGTAAAAAGGATAATCTCACCCCTTGAGACCATCGCCCTTGCCAACAAGCAACTCAGGGATCCAGAAAAGGACCCATTGGAAATCGTCCTGCCCGAGGACGTGCCTGCCGAGATCAAAGATATCGTTGAAACCCGCTCGGAGATGCTGAGGAAGATCAGAGAGGTATCCGAGGAAAGGCTCAGGCTTGCCGATTTTATAAAGGACACTTTTGGGAAATACTTGTCCCAAAAGGTAGTGGATCAAATCCTTCGCTCACCCGAAGGGGTCAAGGTGGGGGGAAGGAAGGAGACGGTTACCATCCTCATGGCGGATCTACGCGGGTTCACCGGGCTCTCGGAGCGCAGGGACCCTGAGGAAATGGTGGAACTTCTGAATACTTACCTGGAGGCCATGTCAAAGGAAATCCTGAGGTTTGACGGTGTGATCGATGAGTTCATCGGCGATGCAATACTTGCCATTTTCGGGGTACCAGACCTCCATGAAGACCATGCCTCAAGGGCGGTGGCCTGTGCCCTTTCCATGCAAAACCAGCTTCAAAGATTGAACATGGAGATCAGTGCGAGTGGTTATCCTCATCTGGAAATGGGGGTAGCAGTAAATACAGGTGAGGTCATTGTTGGAAACATAGGGTCTGACATTAGGATGAAGTACGGGGTGGTTGGCCCTGCGGTCAATGTTACAGGGAGAATCGAGTCAAATACCACAGGAGGCCAAGTCCTCATAGGGGAGTCCACTTATGCCTTGGTGAAAGAATTGGTTAAAGCCCAGGCGCCTCTCACCTTCATCATGAAAGGTCTCAAAAGACCCCTCGTATGTTATCCTGTGAATGCCATAGGGGAGCCTTTCAACATTCAATTGAAGCCCAGCAAAGTAGATATGCTAGGAGTGGAAATCCAATTGCCTTTCCATTGCTGGAAGGTGGAAGGCAAAAAGGTGGAAGAAAAGGCAATCTCCGGGGAAACAGAAGTATTTTTCCAGGACGAGATACTTGTATCTGTTTCTCCCCTGCTTGAGCCCTTTACAGATCTGAAGGTCATGTTCGATTTTTGCACAGATGCTCACTGCTTTGAGGAGTTTTATGCCAAGGTCATCTCCACCGAAGAGGTAAAGGGTAAGAGGGTGAACCGCATTAGAATAACCTCCATGGCTGAGAATGACAGAAAGGTGCTGAAGGAATGGATTGCAAGGGCCACCTGAGGATATCAGGGCCCGACCAGAAATCCATAACAGACCTATGAATTATGAATGGGATCTGACACGCTACTATGATGGTCCAAATGACCCCCGTATCTTCCAGGATCTGGATTCTGCCCTGAGAAGGGCAGAAGATCTGGCCAAGAACTACCCTGCCAGCAATCTGTATGAGCCTGCCAACTTAATGAAACTGATCGAGGACTGCGAAAAAATCCTGGCAAACGGACTGGGGCCTTACATTTTTTCTGAGCTCTATCTTGTATCACATGCAGACAGCCGGGAGGCAGTCAATCTGTTCGAAAATGTCAAAAGGAAATGGCTCAAAATAAGAGAATGCTTAATGGACATGGAGGCCCTGATCTCAAGAATGGGGCATTCCATATTGAGAACTGTTGAAGCCCACGATAGCTTGAGGCCTTTCAGATTCGCCTTTCAAAGGGCCCTGGCCTTTGGCCCCCACCTGGTAAGCCGCTCTGAGGACAAGATCAAGTGGAAGGCATTGCTTGAGGCCAGGGAGCAACTCCTCGGTCGGTATCGCCAGTCGGTGCTGGAGGACGGAGCGGAAGGTTCAGGCCAAGGAGGAGACGAGGCCCTGGAGCACAGGGCCCGGGTGCTCTCGGCCGTCTTGGACGATCTGGTGGAAAACCGAATCCAAGAAAATGGACTTCGCTCTTTTACCACCCCGCTCCATAAGATGTGGCTCCTAAACGGCATGGAACCAGGCCAGGTCCAAGAGTGGCTCGGGGTAGTCAAAGAGAATTACCCTCTAGCCCAGAGATATTTCAGATGGAAGGCACACAGACTCGGCCAAGGAAGGCTTCAAGCGGCCCATATCCAAAGGCCCCTTACAAGAGGAGCATGGCCGATGGATGCCAACCAGGCACTGGAGCTAATTAAGAAAATCGTTGGTCACTTAAATCCCACCTTCTCACGCCTCATTGAACAAATGGTGGAGATGAAGTGCCTGGACCTTGCCCCCAGGCCGGGCAAGATCCGAGGGGCCATATGCAAGGCCCTGGTCCCCACCATACCTCCCCATATCCTGCTAAGTTTCCGAGGAGGCTTGAAAGACACGGCCATCCTGGCCCACGAGGTAGGCCATGGAATCCATTATTCGCTTTGCTCTTCCAAGAGTTGCCTCAATTTCAGGCCCGCCCCCCTGCTCGAAGAGACGGCTGCAATATTCTTCGAGATCCTGATTCTCCATTATCTCTCCAATGAGGGCCGAGAGGATGTGGCAGCCACCATCTTGCTTGACGATCTCATGAAGATCCTTTTCAGGCAGAGCGTCATTGCTGAATTTGAGCTCAATCTGTACGAAAAGAGAAAGGCCGCTTCCCTGGAAATGGAGGCCATATCCAGCATATGGTTAGAGAAAAACAAGCAACTGTATGGCGATACTGTGGATCTTACGCCTCCATATAGGTACTCATGGGCCCTGGTCCCCCATCTATTTGAAAAGCCCATGTATTGTTCCAACTATGTGGTGGCAAGCCTTGTTGCCCTCAACCTGCTTGAGATGGCCCTGGAAATTCCCGAAGAATTTTCCGTAAACTTCCTGGAGTTGTTAGAAGCAGGCTCATCCAAACCAGCCCCTGAACTGCTTGCCGCGGTGGGAGTGGATGTGGAAGACGGCTCTTTCATGGTAAGGGCATACCAGGTGATGAAGGGATTGCTGGATGCCATAGGTGCTTGAGGTGGGTTTTATCTTACCGCCTTTACAAAGCAGCTCCGGATTAGTTCAAAGTGGTTGGCGTGATTCCTTATCTTCCACCACACATGGCCCGTAGCGGTCACATGCCAGCACCCCTTTAGTCCCTTGATTCGTCCTTCCAGGAGTGCCTGGAGGTTCTCGTGCCCCCTGCCCTTCAGCCTCCCTTCAATGGTCCCTCCAAGCCAGTTGGCCGGAGCGGTGACCTCCTCAGACCAGGAAAAGGGATCTGAAATGACAAGCTGGGCGCCTTCCGGACTTGATACCCGGTCCAGTTCCTGCAGGTGAACCAGGGGAAGGGGGAGTTTGTCCACCATGTTGAGTGATGCAACAGAACCAAAGGCGGCACTGACAAATGGCAAGGCCTGGGCATCTGCCACCACGAACTCCACATTGTGGGTGTTGTACCCTGAGGGCAATTGAATCTTCAGCTCTCTGCTTATCATGCCTTCTTCTTTTATCAAACATGATGTGCTTTTTCTTATCATCAACTCCCTTGCCCTGGCTATGAATGCCAGAGAGGTATCAATACCCACTGCACGCTCCATTCGGCCTGCCATCTCAAAGGTGTTGCGGCCAACTGCACAACCTGCATCAAGGCCGATGCCACTGGCGGGAGATATCAGCTCGGCCCATCTTTTGTAGGCGTCTGTTGCCTCATTCTCGCCTGCCAGGTCTCCATAATGGGACCAAAGATAGGATGCAACCACCGCCTGATCTTCATACTTGGAAGGAGGGGCTGTGGGATTTCTTGGGGGGATCGTTAGAAGTGCTATCCCGTCTTTTATGGGATACCTGGTCTTACAATGTTTGCAATCAAGGCTGCCCTCCACGATGTCCTTTCCATCTCTTTGGCCAACCGTTGTCCCAAGTGGGTTTTCTTCCTCCTTGCACTTAGGACAACAAAGTATCTCAAGCAGCCATTCTTTCATGGTGAGATCCCTGGCAGCGAGTGGATAAAAAAGCCCGGAAAGGGGAACTCCCCATCCAGGCTGTCAAAGTGTTAGTAACCCTGATCTTCTATGCTGGCCCATGACACGCCGGCCCGTGACATGCAGGCCCGTGGCACGAAGGGGCGTGACACGAGGGGGCATGACATGCTGGTGCATGACACGAAGGGGCGTGGCAGGAAGGAGCATGGCAGCCCGCAGCATAGGATACACGCTTTTCCACCCTTTTGATCTTTACCATGGATTGTTCACCTCCTTTCTCTTGAGGGAGAGTTGGGATCTAGTGGAAAGCCACAAATCCTTCCTCCCCCAAAATCTGTACCGCCTCAATGAATTCAACAATGAAATCCTCTTTCTTCCCTTTGGGGCCTCCTCTGTGCCAAAGATTCTCGGCAATGGCCTGGAGATTGAGGGAACCATCGGCCAGGCTCAAGAAATCCGCCACAAATCTATTTACCTCTAGGACATCCAGTTGCTCGCCCGTTTGCCTGAAGACAACATAGGTCTTTTTCTTTTCATAATTGTTGTGAAAAGAGCCGGCCTTGAAATCAAATATAATCAACGGCAGAGGGAAATCAAACTCCCCCAAAAATATCCCTTTCCTGGCTTCAGGTACTATAGCCCTGAGCTCGTTTTGGGGTATGTCCGAGCTCAGGGGCTCAAAAGGCTCTCTAGCAGCCTCGTTGGCCATGTCTTCGTAACGCAGCACCTCCTCAAAATATTCCCTGCTAGGAGGCTGTCTGCTCAAAAACTTGTCAGTCAAGAAGCGGCTAAAGTAATCGTAGCATTCTTTGGCGCTCAAATAAAACTCTTTTTTATTAGTAACTATTTTCACATGACTCAAGAATTTGATAAACAACTCAGAAGGTGATTTTTCATATTCAATGCACGTCAACAGGAAGGACCTGGGGTATAACTGAACCACCAGGGGAAAATATGTGGCAATGAGATCCAGCTCGTAAAGACCCATTCCCTTGCAGGGGAGGTTGTAAAAGCTACTGAAGATCTCTGGAGATGAATTGATCAAGTCTTCGTCAGAAGGCAGGCGTTTTCCGTTAAAAAATTCTAGGCCCAGGGCAAAGTAGGTGTCCACTCGTCTTACAAGGGAGGCAAGATATCTTTCGTGGAGCTCGGTGCCTGGCAATACCGTGGGCATCTGGATCAGGGGATTGTTGTTTCCAACAATCCCGGCCCTCAGGGCAAGGGTCAAGGTATCGTCAATATCGGCCCTTTCCTCTTCCGGGAACCCAATGACAAAGCTCAGGGTTGGGACAATACCCTGTTCTGCAGTCTCCACTACCCTTTGATAAAGAATCTCCTGGTTGATCTTCTTGCGTATAAAGGCCAGCGTTTTCTTAGACCCCGAATCTATGCCATAACACATGGATTCACACCCTGCTTGTCGCATGGTCCTGAGCAGTGCCTCATCCACTGTGTCCAGCCTGGATATGCAATACCAGGGGATGTGGTTAAGGCCCTTCTGGATCACCAGGCTGCAGAACTCCTCCACAAAGTGGCGGTTGGCCGTGAATTGGTCATATGCAAGCACAAAACACTCGGCACCGTGTTTGCAGTGCAGAAATTCCATCTCCTCCACAATCCTGGGTACAGAAAAGGTCCTGGTCCTTCGCCTCCATAAGATTGATTCCGAGCAATATACACACCTGTGAGGACAGCCCCTCCCTACCTCCAGGATGGCAATGCTCCGGGAAAGGCTGCAGGCATCCTTGTAAACCGAAAGGGGTGGCACGAGGCTGTAGTCAGGAAGTGGTATCAGGTCGAGATCCTTAAGAAGGCTCCTGTCGGGATTTCTCACTATCTCTTTACCTGACCTGAATGTGAGCCCATCCACCTGGTCCAATCTCTTGCCCTCAGCTAGTGCGTCCACCAACTCCACAAATGTGATCTCTCCCTCTCCCCTCACTATTGCGTCGACAAAGGGAAAGCGCTCCAGGGTCTCCACATCCACGAATGTAGAATTGTGACCTCCCACTATGATCTTGGTCCTGGGAGAGCGCTCTTTTATGAGCCTGCTTATCTGAATGACCGCTGGGTAAGTGGTACACTGGGCCGAAAAGCCCACCAGGTCAGGTGAGCCTTCAAGGATCTTTTCTGCGCAGTCCTGGTAAATCCTTGGCCCCAACTCCAACTTCCCCAACCTTATTTCCAGCACGAAATCGTGGATTGCCACATGGTGGGGACTAGATTTCAAGGCAGTAGCAAGGGTAATGATCCCGAGGGGAGGAAGGTTGTATAGCGATTCCAGCAAAAAGGGCGGGAACACAAGAGAGATCTTAAGAGGTGAGACGCTTTTCATGTGCCCCCCTTTCCAGTTACTCCGGAGTGGTAATCCACCTTTTCATACCATAACAAATATTAACCCCAGTTCCTAGCCTCCTCAAGAGGAGACCATTGTGGGTGCTTCTCCTGCTTTTCTCCACTGCTGCAATTGACTGCTTTAAGAGGGTCAGATATAGTTCTTTTGCATTGTCACCAAGCTGGCCAAACAAAAGGTGGTTCATGTCATGTTGATCACCGTTTTCTATGTCCTGAATGGTCTTCTAGTCCTGTCAACATTCCTCACAGTATTTATACGAACGAGCGAGAAACGTTTTTCTCTTTCCTTGATCCAGATCCTTTACGCGCTGCCGCTTCTGGCAGGGAATATATATACCTCGCATATCACCTGGAGGACCGGGCAGCATGGGCCATCCTCTTCTCTGAGGTAGTCTTCACCCTGGTGTGGCTCTCTGTGGCCATACGCCTGCGCGAGTCTTCCCTGGCCGATGCAGAGAGATCACGGTTTCGTATCTTCTGGGAGGGTATGGTGTGGGTAGGGGTGCCTACATTGGCCGCCCTTTTTATTGTCCGGCGTCTTATTCCTGAGATTTCGGGCGGGATCCTGGGCATTCCCAAAGAACTCCTGCCCGATTTGCTGTTTGAACCCTTCAAGACCACCAAGCAGGGAGGAACCGGCATTGGGCTGTGGCAGGTGAAAAAGATGGCGACGAGCCTCGGGAGCAGCATTTCGGCCGAAAATGGGGAGGACGGCGGGGCACGGTTATTAGTCCGCCTGCCGCTCATGCCTCCTGATTCATCCGAGTAAAGATCCGGGGCCAAAGGCGAAGGTTTCATCCTCATTACCCTGCCAGCTGTTTCCATCGGCCTACCAGGAAATGGGCAGGGTGCTGGAGGTATTGCGGGCACCCGAGGACCTCTCCGGATTCATTAATCATTTTTTTCTCTTCATATTTGTTGACCAGTGATAGCGTACATGTTAAAGTGTACATATTTCGAGGAGGATGGCATTCATGGAAATCTCTGCTGCACAATTCAGAAAGAACTTCTTCCAACTCTTAGAACAAGTTGCACGGGCGCAAAAGGAAGTCATCATTAAAAAACGCGGAAAGCCCGTAGCGAGGCTTGCGCCTCTTAAAGAAGAAACCAAGAAAGACCTATTAATTGGGGGCCTGGCCGGGCTAGGTTCCACCGTAGAGGATTTAACCGAGCCGGTCGCAGATGAAAAAGCTTGGGAGCTGGACTGATGCTCTTAATGGACACTCACGTTTGGTTTTGGTGCCTAAGTGAGCCCCAAAGGCTATCTAAGGGGGCCTCCGACATTATAAAGAGAACGCCCGTAGGACAGAGAACCATCTCATCCATCTCAATTTGGGAATTTGCCATGATGGCCGCTCGGGGCCGGATAGAACTGAAAATAACACCTACCGAGTGGCTTGACTATGCGATCCATGAAACTGGCCTAAGCGTGCTAGAAATCACCCCGAGAGTTGCTGTTGAAGCCTGCCAATTACCAGGAGATTTTCACGCTGATCCTGCTGATCGTATTATTGTTGCTACAGCAAGGGTTCACGGCGCAACCCTTGTTACAAAGGACAGAAAGATATTGAGCTATCCCCACGTCAAGTCTGTATGGTGACCCATAAGGCCCCTTCCTCGCCATTTTAAGGGCTCGTGAAAGCGGACGAGGCCAAATTAATATGGGAACTTCACTGGACGGGGCTGATGAGAGATTACACTAGCTCGAATTTTTCCAATTTTTCTGAGAAATTTTTGAGCCAAAAGAGGAATCACGGCCACCATGTGAATGTGATCCTCTTGAACGCGGAAAACATCAATTGTCGGGAAAGCGGGGGAAATGGCTCTGAAAAATCACGCAAAACAGGTGTCGGAATGCTTTACAGTTCGGCGGAATGCCCGCGGCGAGCAATGCGCAGGCTTCCTGTAGTCCTCATGATTTTGATTCCTTCAGCAGGATGTCTTCACCCCGTTCTCTTAAGACAGGAAGATCTATGTTCACAACATTCAGACGATATAGGAGATCTTCCCGGAAAACTCTCTGCTTCACCGCCTCCTCCAGATCAATATTTGTGGCTGCTATAATTCGCACATCAAGGGCAATCGTCTTTGTTCCGCCAAGCCGCTCGATGGTCGATTCCTGGAGAAAACGAAGGATCTTCACCTGGAGGGAAAGGGGTAGCTCACCTATCTCATCCAGAAAAATCGTGCCCCCGTTCGCCAGTTCAAACTTGCCGATCTGACGGCTGGCAGCGCCGGTAAAGGCCCCTTTTTCGTGCCCGAAGAGCTCGTTTTCCAACAAATTTTCAGGTATGGCGCCGCAGTTTATGGTGACCATCGGCTTTTCGGCCCGGCCGCTCAGGCGGTGTATGGCCTTTGCGGCCATTTCCTTGCCCGTGCCGGTCTCTCCTGTGATCAGCACTGGATAGTCGCTCCTTGCGGCAAGCTGGATCACCTCAAACACCCTGCTCATAACCGAAGATACCCCAATCATGCCGCAAAGCGTCCCACTTTGACACGCCTCCTGCTGAAGCCGGCGATTGGCCTCTTCAAGTTCCTGGATCCTGAATGTGCGCGAAAGGATGATGCGGAGGATCTCTAAATCCAGCGGCTTGGCACAGAAATCAGCAGCCCCGAGGCCAATGGCCCTTACGGCGTTTTCTTCCTCGGCATTGCCGGTAATGACAATTATCTTGGTATGGGGGGCTAAGGAAGGTACCTCTTTAAGCAGGGCAAAACCCTCCTTGGGGGTGTCGGGAAAGGGCGGAAGCCCAAGATCAAGGGTAGCCACCGGAAAAAGGCCAGAGGCGAGATACTTTCTTGCTTCTGCCACGTTACTGGCAATTGTTACGTCATACTCCTTCCCAAGGCCCCACTTTAGCTGCTTGGCTACGGAGATCTCATCCTCAATGATCAGGAGTTTTTTTTTCATTGTTCTGGAGACGTGGCAGAAGGATAAAGGTGTGTGGTCTCAATTCACTTAGCTTCTGTTCCCGGAGGCTATTTTTTTCAGTTGAGTTTGTCAAGGCGCTTTTCTTTTTCGTAAGGTTATTTTAAGGCAAGATTGCGTTACATGGGAGGGATGTGTGGAAATGATTCAACCTATTCTTTGTTTTGAAATAATTATAGAAAGCGTTACAAAATTGGTTAAATCAGAATAGAGAGGGCCTACCCCTCATGGCAATGGTAGGATGACAGGAAATTGAGGGGTAGGAATTAGAGATTGATGATCATGCTTTTGGCCGCTAGCTCGAACAGCTTGGTGGCTGGGGCCAGCTCAAAACCTTCCTGGAGATCCTCCTTTGAAATCTGCCGCGCCTGAGCGCAAGGGGCGCATGCGTATATGGGCACCTCAAACTCTTGAAGATACGCGATTATGTCATCCGCAACATCTCCAGTGGGAGCCTGGAGGTTGTCTGTGATACCCTTTCTGGCCAGATACACCCCTTCATCCAAGAGAAAAACTGCCACATTCTTTCCCATCCTGTGGGCCACCTGGGCAAGGTGAAATGCCCGAACCGCCCTATTGGGATTATTCGTCCCACAGGAAAGTGTGATCAATACATTGTTCTCCCTGAGACTAACTGATTCACTCATTTCAAACTCCCTCCTCTTTTTCCTAAGAAATTACTCTCGCCCTTCTCTTTCAACTCACAAAACCTAATGAGATTCTAACTAAAAAGGGCTTTGGTATAATTAACCCCTGCCTGGTCAAATTCTTCGAAGAGCAACTCCAGCCTGGCATTGGCAATCTTTATCTGCTTAGGTTTTTCTTCAGCCTCCTTTTCAGTTGGATAACAGGCAAGGCAGCGTTGTAGCCGGTGTTCTTTGCCCAGGGCATTTACAATGAAATTTGCAATTAGGAATGTCTGCGCATTCTCGTAATTTGCAAAGTGCTCCACAGCAGGGACAAACTCTGGTCTAATCTCCACAGAGACATCCATCCCCTCTCTCGCCATGTTGATATAGTCATGGATGGTGAGTGTGGGATCATGCTCCTCTTTGTAATCCTGGAACTTGACGAGCATGTCTTCGAGAGAAAACAACCTGGCCTCAAGAGAGATTCCGGCCTTCTTGAGTGTGTTATAATCTCTAACCAGGTATCTATTGGCGATCATGACGGCCTGGGAGACATGGGGACAAAGGTTATGTGGACAACCTCTTGCATAACACTTCCTGAAGGAATATTCTTTCCCATCCACAGTTCCGGAAAAGTAACATAGAAATACAAAGGCCTGATACGGGTTTTCTCTGTGCAAAAAATCCACAGGGATCACCTCAAAAGAGGTGTTTACCACCACCTCTGATCCCCGGCGCTTCAATGTCGCCAGATCTGAGACCCTGTGAGGAGGGAAAAAGGCTTTTTTTTGTTCCATCTTGCTACCCCCTTTCACGCCTCACCCGTCCCTCCCTCCTGGAGGAAGGGAGGGACAGGCGGGGGGTGAATTAATAAGTAAACACGGCATTGGCCTTTAGGGCTCCTTCTATCAGCCGGCCTGCCGCCGTAAGCTCTGCCTGCTCAATGAGATCAGACTCTTCAATGTTTCGGTCCTTGATGCAGGGCACACATACCTTCAACTCACCGCCTAGCTCAAGAAAGTCTGACATCAGCTTTGGAAAAGGATTAAAGCCACCGGGCTTGGGCATGGTCTCCAAGAACCCTTTCTTTGCCAGATACACGCCATCTGCCTGAAGCACGATGGTGGCCTGGACATCCATGGCAAGCGCCGCTGCGGCCATCACAAAGGGAATGGCTGCAACCTCTGGATTGTCCACTGAATGTGTGCACAGGAACATAACCCTTTCTTCATTTTCTGCCATGGTCATTTCTCCTTTCTGTCTGGTTTATTATTGGGAGGCAGCCGAGGCCACCCTCTCTCTCACTTTAACGAGATAGATTATAAGCGGTCTGTAGAGCTGGTGGGCCCACTTTGCAAAAGGGACCTCCAATACCAGCATGGGCACTGCGATCATCAGGTGAATGACATAGATGTAATATGTGCTTAACGGCATCTCCAGGAGACGCGTGAAATGGATCAGGATGCCGGAAAAAGTGGTGAGCCAGAGCAGGATCAGGAATACCCAGTCGGTGGCATGGGAGTGCTTATAAGCGGTCTCGCTCTTCTTCAGCCTTGCAATCATTGCATAGGTCACCCCGTAGAGTATGGCAAAGGTGCCATAGTAGCCTAGCAACCTGATGGGATGCCATATGGGATAGATTTCATCTCTTTGGAACCATCGGATTCCAACCACCACTAGAAGGAATATGGTGGAATACCCGGTCATTATGAGCAGGTGATTGATCCACTGGATACGCTTTTCTCTCTTTTGACACAGGCTGAATTTTTTCTGGGTGAGGAAATTCAAGACAAACTCTTTTCCTTCCAGGAGATAGAATTTTGCCGGGATCCCTTTGAGAAGCTTACGCCTCCGCCTTTTGGCCTTTTCCTCATCCTCTCCTGGAAGCGGGGTGCTCATGACGTTGCTGAACATACGATAGGCGTTGCTCAGGAGGAAGAAGGAGAGGACGGCCGCCATGATGAGATCCAGGATTTCAATAACCCGATTGGGGGCAAACACATTCAAGGCCACCCTGTCCGTGAGCATGGGACCGTGAAAGAAATAGAACCCGAGTCCCACTAGACCACCCACCACCACAATGGCCAGTATCTCGAACAGTTTTGATGTGTAAAAGAGGCGCGACATCCCGGTCCAGTCGTATAGAGAGGTAAGGTAGCGCCTCAGCCCCATCATGACCTCTCCGGGATCTGCATCTCGGGGGCATGTTTCACTGCAATCTCCGCAATAGTAACACAGCCAGGGTTCCGGGCTTTGCAGCAACTTGTCCTTGGCCCCCAGTTGGAGATAACGAATCACCTTTCTGGGAAATGGGACCGATTCTGAGGAGAGATTGCAGACAGCCGTGCAATTACCACAGTTGAAACAGGTGGAGGCACTCTTTACTCCAAATTCCTCAAGGGTCTGAATCAGTTCAGGGTTTACACTAGCGCTCATGGTCAATCTCCAGGTAAAAGATTGTTTTTTGGTGGTTATGTCCCGCTGGTGATCAGTTCATATTTGAAATAGTCACCATCCTTGTCTCCTTCTGCCACCATTCCATATTTTTTCATGGAGGCAATGAACCACATGACCTCCCATGTTGGGAGATCTGTCTGCCGGGATATTTCAGGAACAGTCTTGGGACCCTCCCCAAGCTGCTCTTTTATCTTCTTGACTATTTTGTTCTGTTCTTTGATCATCTCTTTGGCCTTTTGGATATAGGCCTTCCTTTCTTCCCGAAGTTGCTTGAGCTTATCCTTATCTTTTGCCGCCATCACACTCTCCAAGCTCCTCTAACAGGGGGTTAACAAATCCAACTCTTTAAACCCTATATGCGTACTATGGCATCCACCATGGCCTCGTATTGCTTCAAGGTCCATCCATTTATATCCACCGCATTCTCGGGGCAGGCCCCAACGCAGATACCACATCCAGTGCAGAGCGCAGGATTGACCTGGGCGCGTTTTTCCACCCCGCCGTCGGTCTCCACTTCTTTCATCGTGATGGCACCTTCAATGGGGCAGGCCTCAACGCACAGGCCACAACCCGTGCATTTGTCTTGATTGACCTCTGCCACAAACGGGTCCAGTTCCACATAGCCACGGCCCAACAGATTAGATGCCTTTGCAGATGCAGCCTGGGCCGCTGCGCATGCCTCGCCGATATCCATTGGGGCCTGGCATGTCCCTGCCAGCAGCATGCCGGTATTTGCAAGCTCCACAGGCCGCAACTTGGGGTGCACCTCCAACAGGAAGCGGTCAGCACCCACAGGGAGTTTCATCATCTCGATCAGATTGGAAAGATCATTGGGTTCCAGGCCCACTGCCAATACCACAAGGTCCACTTCAGCCATGATCTCTTCACCAAAGGTCAAGGTATCAACCACTGTGACTTTCAAGGGGAAGTCGGTATTGGTGTAATCCATTCTGCTCACAACAGGAGGGGATTCAGGTTCAAAGCGGAAGAATATTACCCCATTGTTGGAGGCCCGTTCATAGTATTCCTCCTGACCCCGTCCGTAAGTCCTGATGTCCCTGTAATACTCATAGACAAATGTTTTTGGAAAACGCTCCCTTATCTCAGATGCTGCCTGGAGCGTTGCACTGCAACAAACCCTGGAGCAGTATTCATTGAGCGTCCCGTCTTTCCCAGGCTCATGGATGCCGGGTATCTGCCTGCTGCCCACGCAGTGGATCATGGCAACCCTTCTTATCCTTCTGCCGTTTATCTCCAGGAAGTCGCCGGAGCCACCGGCCTCAGCCATGGCCCTGATGAGATCCGGCAGGGTGATGACCTCGGGATATCGTCCGTACCCGTATTCTCCCTGGTGCGGAATATATGTCTTAAAGCCGGTGGCAAAGACGATGGCCCCCGTGTCCCATGCGATTTCTTCCTGGTTTGTGGGAATCCCCATGGGGTAAACACCTGCAAAGGGGAGAAACTCGCCCACCTCTTTGTGGTACCTTTCAAAAAGGCTGAGCTTTTCCAGGTCTTCTGGGTCCTCCGGGGGTTTCCGCTCGGCGGTCAGCTTGAAATTGCCCACATATCCCTCTGATCCCACAATGGTGGCACACGTATAGACCTTTATATTAGCATCATTGAGCACCTGGGAGGCCAGATCCTGAACAAGTTCTGCCGCTGACTCTCCTGTGGGGACCAGCTTGTCCAGCTTGGAGGCCTGTCCACCAAGGAAGGGGGATTTCTCCACCAACACCACTTCAAAGCCGCGGGCCGAGAGGTCTTTTGCTGCCCTCAGGCCTGCCACACCTCCGCCTATAACGGTCACATGTTTTTTTGCCTCCACCCTGATGGGCTGGAGTTCTTGGAGGAACTTTGCCTTTTCAACCGCTGCCGCCACAAGTCTAGTTGCCTTGTCTGTGGCAGGATCCCCATGGTGCACCCAGCTAACCTGCTCCCTTATGTTTGCGTGTTCATATAAATAGGGATTTGCACCGGCGCGGGATACAGCCCCGCGAAAGGTGGTCTCATGTAGGCTAGGGGCACAGGATGCCACCACCACCCTGTTCACCAAGCCTTTCTTTAAGTCCTCATAGATCAACTCCTGCCCGGGATCGGAACACATGAAGGTGTTGGTGCGTGCCACCGCGACCCCTGGTAACTTCTCTATCCTTTGGCGGAGTTCTTCGACGTCAACATGATCAGAGATATTGCCTCCGCAGTGGCAGATATAGACCCCTACCTTCTCCTGGGGCTCTTGGGTTTGTTGGACGGCCGTATCCTTATCTTTCTCGCTCATGTTTTACTCTCCAAATTTCCTTTAAGGCGTCTCAAGCGGCTGCCCTGGCGCGGACCCCCATTGCCGTGAGATAATTGGAGGCTTCCATGGCTGCAGCACCTGCCTCTGCAATCGTATCGACAATGTCCTTGGGGCCTGCTGCCACTCCAGCCACAAACACTCCCTCCATATCAGTAAGGCATGGTGCGATCTTGGGCTTTATGGTCTTGATAAAGTTATCCGAGCCAGTGGATACATCACAAATCCCTTGTGGATTCCATTCAGGCACCATCCCCACAGAAAGGACCACGAGGTCGTGTTCACGCGTTGTGGCCGCTCCGTCGCCTTCCATGGCCTCATAACGAACCACCACATTTTGGTTTTCGCCCTGCTCCAGCTTGGCCACCTTTGCCTTTACAAACTCAACTCCCATGGCCTTTGCGTTTTGGAAGAACTGCTCATAGCCCTTGCCAAAGGCCCTGATGTCCATGTAATAGATGGTAATGTCAGCAAGAGGGAGGGCCCCGGAAAGCAACATGGCCTGCTTGATTGCATACATGCAGCAGACCCTGGAACAATACGGAATCCCAAGGCTCTTGTCCCTAGATCCGGCACACTGGACATAGGCAATGGAGTCGGGCTCCTTGCCGTCAGAAGGCCTCAGCACCCGCATATAGGGGCCGTGTGGGGCAAGGAGCCTTTCCATCTGAAGTGATGTAATGACATTTTGGATCTTTCCCTCACCGTATTGCTGTTTTTGATCCAAAGGGGTAGTGTTAAAGCCTGTGGTAAGGATGGCGGTCCTGGCCTCTATGGTGAACTCATGGGGCTCCTGAAAGTAGTCAACGGCATCGGTGGGGCAGACCTTGGCACACTTGCCGCAAAGGGAGCAGTTCTCCACATCCAGCAGTGCTATTTGTGGGATTGCATTGGAAAAGGGGATGTAAATGGCCTTTCGTGCGGTGAAGCCCCCCTGCTCGTGATCCGGGACCATCACAGGGCATCCGTACTCGCACTGACGACACCCTATACATTTGACCGGATCCACGTATCGTGGCTTCTGAAGCACATTTGCTTGGATATTTTCCCCTGCCTTTTCCAAGACCTTCAGTTCGCAGTAGGTAAATATTGTGATGTTAGGATGGTGAGCCGCCCCTGCCATCTTGGGGGTGGTGATACAGCTTGCGCAGTCCAGTGTGGGGAAGACCTTTGAAAGCCTGATCATCTTCCCTCCAATGGATGCGTCCTTTTCCACTATGGCCACCTTGTAGTCCTGATCTGCCAGGTCAAGGGCCGACTGGAGCCCTGCAATCCCGCCACCTATCACAAGGGCGTCAAACGTTAGGGTTTCACCGGTTGCCATGGAATCCTCCTTACCCCTTTTCCTGCCCGCCATTAAACTCAGGTGGGCCCAGCTCTTTTATTATCTCGTTCATATCATTTACTTCTTTCAAGAATGCCCGGTTACACACAGTGCATATGGCTGTCAGCCTGAGCCTGCGCGTGTCCAGGCCTTGCTCTTTCATCATCTGGTAAACTCGATCCACCCTCTTGGCCAAGGCCTGATAGGCACCCTCATACGGGCATTCAGCACCGCAGGACATGATGATTATCCCGCTGATCCCTTTTCTGAAGCAGTCCAGGTAGAATTTCTCAGGGAACAGTACCGGAGAGGGCACCCTGAGAATATAGGTGTTGGCCGGATAGGGACTGTGTGCCTGTCCTACGGAATTGGCCCCAGGATAGGCACAGTGCTCGGTGGCCAAAATGAGTATTTTTCCTTCATTTTCTCGAGTGGACATGATGTCTCCAACTATTTTTTCCTTCTGACAAAGAGCCTGTCATACCCTTCCGCTTCCAGGACTCCCAAGAACTCATGACCCACTTTCTTGGCCCATGCAGGGATGTCCTCGCGAGTGCCCGGATCTCCTGACAAGACCTCCAGGACCTCACCTACCTTCACCTTGCCGATTCCCTTTTTTGCCTCCAGCAAGGGGCCGGGGCATGCGCTACCCCTGGCGTCAATGGTTGCCGCAACTTCGATGTTGTTGAGATCTACGTTTGTCATTTTTCTCCTCCTTATTCTTTTTGAGTTTATGACAACTGGTCGCTCATGTCCTCAGGACCAGCAGATCCTTTTTTTACAATGATGCGAAACTCGTCTGTGCCATCGCGTGTCTCGATTAGCTGGTGGGTGAAAGATTCAAGCACTAAGATGAGCTCTTCCTTTGTCTCTTTGTCTCCCACCAGGACTTCAATGGTCTTGTTGGGTTCCATCTCCCTGAACACCTTGGTGAATTTCAGAAGCGCCATGGGTGCCAATATCCCGCGAAGATCCAAGAGTTCAGGGCCATTGCTTTCCAATACCATAACCTCTCTACTGCCTCATTTGCCTGTTTGATACAGCAACGCCTATGCCATTCCCCCTCCACAACCTTTAATACAGGGAACGCTATCCTAATCCCATAAAGTTACAAGCACCCTTTAACCAATTGAACTTACGATTGAAATCATGAATTGCGCCCAGTCATGGGAGGCCGAATTAAAGAGGCTGCTTTTAAGAAAAGATCAGGTAAGGACAGATTTCTGTTGAAACATTGTTGTTAAATTTTTACGTTAACATATATAAAAATTTAACAGGAGAGGTTATCATGATTGAACAGGAGTTGAACATCTACTGGAAAACAGTGGTAAACACCATCCAAGACGGAGTGATGATTGTGGATCCCAACGGCACCATAGTCTCAGTAAATAAGGCCCTGATGGAGATGACGGGTTTTACACAGGGGGAGCTGGTTGGCAGACCTTGCACCTCCTTGCCTTGTGACATCTGCGAGATCGCCAGGGGAGAGGGCTCCCCCGGATGGTGCCTTCTTTTTTCTGCCGGTGAGATCCATATGAAGAGGTGCTCCTTGAGGCGAAAGGACGGCTCTTTGGTACATGTGCTTAAAAATGCCTCTCTCCTAAAGGACGCCGATGGTAAGGTGATAGGTGCTGTGGAGACGCTAACTGATGTCACTGACATCGTAGAGAAAGAGTACCAGATAGAAGAATTCAGACGGGAACTGAGGGCAGAGGATGGATTTTACGGCATTCTTGGCTCTTCTCCTCCTATGAAGAAACTGTTCAATCTAATAGAGAACGCCGCCCACTCAGATGCCCCTGTGATCATCTTTGGGGAGAGCGGCACCGGCAAGGAGTTGGTGGCAAAGGCCATCCATGAAGCAGGCCTCAGAAGAGACAAACCCTATGTAAAGGTTAACTGTGCAGCGCTGAACGAAGCCCTGCTGGAGAGCGAATTGTTCGGGCATGTCAAGGGCGCCTTTACAGGTGCATATCGAAGCAGGCGAGGTCGATTTGAGGCAGCCCACCAGGGTGATATCTTCTTGGATGAGATAGGAGACCTGCCCATCTCCACCCAGGTAAAGCTCTTGCGCGTGCTGGAGGAGAAGGTGATCGAGAGGGTGGGTGATAACCGACCCATCCCTGTTGATGTGAGGGTCATCACTGCAACCAACAGGAACCTTGAAAAGTTGGTAAAAGAGGGCGCCTTCAGGGAGGACCTTTTCTTCAGGATCAATGTGATTCCCATTCACCTGCCCCCCTTGAGGGAACGCCGCGAAGACATCCCCATCCTTGCTGAGGCATTTTTCAGGCGTGTAAAGCTCAAGAGCGGAAAACAGATCAAGGGTGTGTCCAAGGATGCAATGGCCCTTATGATGGATTACTCCTGGCCCGGAAACGTGAGGGAACTTAGGAGTGCCTTTGAGTACGCCTTTGTGGCGTGCCAGGGCCCTTACATCGAGCCTCAGCACTTCCCTCCCCATATCCTGAACTCAGGACCCTCCAGGTCCTCAGCCCTCTTAGGCAGCAATGAGGTGGTGATCAACCGTGACGAGCAAAAAAGGATAGAATTGATCGAGGCCCTTAAACGGGCCGGGGGGAATCAATCTGAGGCGGCCAGGATCCTGGGGGTTTCAAGGGTGACGGTATGGAACAGGATGAAAAAATACGGGATCAAGGTGAACAAAGACTTGGGGGTTTGATTTTGGCATATAATTTGCTATAATAATTTCTAACTTGGCAGCGCCTCCTTTTGCTAAGTACCCCCAACCAGACGGGCCGATCCTTTGCAGAAAGGGTCGGCCCGCTCTTTTTTGCCCTCGACTTAAGTGGTTCCTTCCCATAACCCTTGGCCTCACCCCACGTTTCTTAGAATGGGAAACCTGGAGATTGTTAGCAGGCCTCCTTTCCCGGAACAATTATGCCCCTCAAAGAGGATTGGCACTACGTGAGAAACTATTAAGTCTAAGGTGTAAAAGGGTTTACAACTGTTAGGCTCCTGAAGTATAAGATTCAGCCCAGGCACTACAAGGAAATGGAGAGGATATGAACTCTGGGATTGTTTGTAAGGCCCTTGAGCCCTTTGGAACCACCATCTTTACTGAAATGAACGCCCTTTGCTCAGAGGCAGGAGCCGTGAATCTCTCCCAAGGATTCCCGGATTTTGAAGGTCCTGACAGTATAAAGGAATGCGCTGCCAAGGCCATCCTGAGGGGCCCAAACCAGTATGCTCCCTCCCAAGGGATACCGAGCTTGAGAGAGGCCATTTCAGGAAAGGTAAAGAGGTTCTACGGGGTGGATGTGGACCCTGAATCCGAGGTCACGGTGACGGCCGGGGCAACAGAGGCAATCTCCTCGGCCCTGCTGGGGCTCCTAGAGCCCGGCGATGAAGTTATACTGTTTGAGCCGTGTTATGACTTATATCCGCCCATGGTGGCAAGGGCCGGGGCCAGGGCGGTATATGTGCCTCTTGAGCGGCCCGGATTCTCCCTCCCAGAGGGCCGACTGAAACAGGCATTCGGTTCAAAGACCCGCCTGGTAATCATAAACAACCCCCTCAACCCCCTAGGCAAGGTGTTTACCAGAGAGGAACTGGACTTCATTGGCAAGCTCTGTACCGAGCATAACGTGATCGCGCTCTCTGACGAAGTCTATGAGCACATAGTCTATGACGGGAGGGTGCACGTCCCCTTGTTTCAGGTCCCTTCTTTAAAGGACAGATCCATAGTGGTCTCTTCCACGGCAAAGACATTTTCCATGACCGGATGGAAGGTGGGCTACAGTATTGCACCCCCTGGGCTCACAAAAGCGGTTCGAATGGCCCACCAGTTCCTCACCTTCTGCACACCTTCGGCCCTGCAAGAGGCCATGGCGATGGCAATGGCAATGGAGGATAGTTATTTTGAGGAACTTGCCCGATCCTATACAAAGAAGAGAAACATGCTTTCAAGTGCGCTGGAGGCGATCGGATTCCAGGTGCTTTGGCCTGAGGGCACATATTACACATCCATTTCCATAAAAGGTAGCGGGTTTGAAGACGACATGGAATTTTGCAGATATTTGACAAGGGAGGTGGGGGTAGCGGCCATCCCTTGTTCCTACTTCTGGAATGGGAGGAGGGGTGGAAGGGATCTGGTCAGATTCTGCTTTTGCAAGAAGGATGAAACCCTTGAGGCGGCTATAGAGCGGCTGGAGAGGTGGAGGTCATGAAGCTTGCCGCCGTTCAACTGGACATAGCCTGGGAGCAAAAGGAGAAGAATTTTCGAAAGGTGGAAGGCCTTGCAAAGAAGGCAAAGGGCCACGGAGCAGAGCTTCTGATCCTGCCGGAGATGTTTGCAACGGGTTTCAGCATGAAGCTTTCCCTCACCGCTGAAGAAGAGGATGGGGAGACCTCAAGTTTTCTCAGGCAACTTGCCCGTGATACCGGCATGGCCATCCTGGCAGGAGCGGTGTTCAAGGGAAGAAACGGGCTTGGCCGAAACTGCGCCCTGGCAGTGGATAAAGAAGGCCAAAAGCTGGCCACTTATTCAAAATGCCATGTGTTCTCATTCATGGGAGAGGACAAATACCACCAGCCTGGAGAAGGCCCTATATTTTTTTCACTGGGAGAACTCACCGTGTCCCCATTCATATGCTATGATTTGAGGTTCCCGGAGCTCTTTCGCCCTGTGGCCGCCGATTGCCATCTCATGGTGGTGATTGCCTCATGGCCTTCAGCCAGGCAATCCCACTGGGACATTCTGCTCCCTGCCAGGGCCGTTGAAAACCAGTGCTATTTTGTGGGTGTCAACAGGGTAGGCACCGGAGGAGGACTCACCTTTACCGGTGGGTCTGCGGTTTACGATCCTCTGGGCAATCGTATAGCCTATGCCGGGGCGCACGAGACCATAATACTGGCGGAGATAAATCCAACCACAGTGGATAGGGTAAGGGCAGAGATGCCCTTTCTAAGAGACCGTCGTTTTTAAGACCTTTATGGAGATCACCAGGGCCATAGCCTCGATCCCGCTTTTTGAGGGATTGCCAAGATCACAGATCGATGATCTGGCCATGATAATGGTGGATCAGGTCTTTGAAAAGGGACAGGAGATCTTCACAGAGGGCGAGCAGGCCGAGGGCTTTTACGTGGTGATCAGCGGACGGGTCAAGATATATAAGGTCTCCACAGAGGGCAAGGAGCAAATACTGCACATATTCGGCCCCGGCGACCCCTTCGGCGAGGTGCCTGTATTCACGGGAGAGAGGTTTCCTGCTAGTGCCGCCGCGTTGGAAAGGAGCAGGATCTTTTTCTTCCCCCGTGATTCCTTTGTAAGGCTGATCAGGAGAAATCCGGAACTGGCCCTGAACATGCTGGCCATTTTGGCCAGGAGGCTCAAGAGA
>JALVMN010000400.1 GCA_027027005.1 Desulfobacterales bacterium
ATTGTGCGGACTGCATGGCTTTATGGGATAAATGGAAAGAATTTCATGACCTCCATTCTAAAAAAGGCCCTTGAGACCAAGGGGGACACTCTTAAGGTTGCAAATGACCAGTGGGGATCTCCCACCTGGACATACAGGGTGGCCCAGCAGATCCTCAAATTGATTGAGCAAGACGCCAGGGGCATATATCATGCCACTGCTGAAGGATATTGCACTCGATACGATTGGGCCAAGTTCTTCATTCAAAGACTGGGGATCAAGGTCAAGGTGGAGCCTTGCAGCATGAAGGATTTCCCCCAAAAGGCCAAGAGACCTGTCAATTGCTTGCTGGAAAATAGAAACCTGAAAGAGCAGGGCCTCAATGTTATGCGGCCCTGGAAAGAGGACCTTTCACTCTTTCTTGAGCATCATGGCCAAAGACTCATTGAGATGGCAAAGGAGTCATGAAGAAGCTATTGCTCATCTTGGCCGGCATAATCTATGCCTTGTGTCCATATGACATAGTCCCGGATTTTTTCCCCGGCATCGGCTGGCTAGAGGATATAGCCTTGCTTGGCTTGTTGTGGTGGTATCTGACACATGTTCGTAATACATCCCAATATTATCGCTATTCATATGGTCAGGCGGGAGCCCATTACTATGAAAAAGGCGAGGGGAAAAAGGAGTCAGACTTTCAAGGAACCAGGAGTGACCATTCACGAGGTCCCAAAAATCCCTACGAGGTGCTGGGAATTAGAAAGGGGGCCTCCTTGGATGAGATAAAGAGGGCTTACAGGACATTGGCTTCAAAATACCATCCAGACAAGGTAAGCCACCTGGGCGATGAGTTTAGAGAGCTTGCAGAGCAAAGGTTCAAAGAGATAAAGGAGGCCTACGAAAGGCTCACTACGAATCGCTAGACCCTTCTAGCCAGGACTGCCGCCTCAAAGATAGCCGCCTTTGCACTCCTTGGCTCAAGACAATCCCCTATCCGGAAGACTTCAAACCCCATGGATTTTACCTGTTCGTAAAGTGTGTTGTCAGGCCGGGTGCCGATCGCAATCACCACGAGGTCAGCCTCCAGGAAAAATTCACCCTTCTCACTATTTCGAAGCAAGGCCCCTCTTTCCGTGATTCTTTTTGTTTCTGTGCGGGTCATCAACTCGACCCCTTTGCTTGCAAGCCTCTGGAGCAGGACCTTTCGGGTGATACTTTCAAGCGAAGCCCCGATCTTTGACATTAGCTCTACCACTGTTACACTGCATTCGTGTTCTGCCAGGTGGAGGGCTACTTCGCTGCCGGTAGCACCACCTCCCACAACGATTGTCCTTTGACCGGCCTCTATCTCTTTGGCCAGCACTTTGTCAAACGGGATTACTATGGGGCTATCGATGCCCTCGATCTGAGGCATGATGGGGACAGATCCTGTTGCAAGCACCACCACATCAGGGGCCTCCTGCTGGATCAACTGTGGGGTAACCTCGGTGTCCAGGTGGCAGATTACGCCATGCTTTTGCACCTGTGTCTTTTGAAACTTGATGAGGCTGAGTATCTCTTTCTTGTATCCAGTGACACTCCCTAGGAGCAATTGGCCGCCGAGTTGCGGTTGCTTTTCGTAAAGGTGTACATCATGGCCGCGTGAGGCAGCCACCCATGCAAAGTTCAGTCCCCCGGGTCCCCCGCCCACCACCATTATCCTTTTGGGCTGACTGGCCGGAGTAATCTGCATTTCTTTTTCACGTCCCAGGGCAGGATTTACCAGGCATTCCACGCGGCCTTTTCTAAATATGGATTCCATGCAGGTGTTGCACGCAATGCAGTTTCTTATCTCATCCAGTCTGCCTTCCTGGGCCTTGCGGGGAAGCTCGTAGTCTGCCAGTAGCCCCCTCCCAATGCAAACCAGGTCTGCCTTGCCCTTGGCCAGGACTTCTTCTGCAACCACAGGATCATTGATTCGTCCCACTGCCATGACAGGGACGCTGATGGCCTGGCGTATCCTGCCGGCAGAGTCTGCAAGGCATGCTTTTTCCATGAACATGGGCTGGCATATCCACTCGGGTGTAGCATCATTTCCGGCTGATACCTGAACGATATCTACACCTGCATCAATCAGTATCTTGAGGATCTCGGTACTCTCCTCAACCGTGAGACCATTGGGGACGAACTCCTGAGCACTTATCTTGAAGGAGAGGGGGAAATCCGGGCCGACTCTGTTCCGTATCTCTGTTACAATCTCGCGGGCAAAACGAGTTCGGCCTTGTATGTTGCCACCGTATTCATCCTCCCTGATGTTGGAAAACCTGGAGAGAAACTGATTTACCAGGTACCCATGTGCACCATGAATCTCTATGAGCTTGAAACCTGCCTCCACTGCCCGCTCAGCAGCATCCCCAAATTTCTTTACCAATTCATGTATCATTTCAACGGTTAGGGGCTCAACTTCGCCGCGAATGGTGGGGCAGGGCAGAGGAGATGGGGCAAGGGGCTTTCGTCCAATGATGCGTGAGGAGGTCTGCCTTCCGCCATGGTGTAATTGGACTGCCGGGATGCAGCCCTGCTCGCCTATTACGGTCGCAAGCTTTGCAAGCTCTTTTACGTGGCGGTCCAGATCAATTCTTGCCTGATGGTGAGAGACCACGCCCTCGGGCGAGATGGCGCAGGCCTCAATGATAACCATGGCACACCCACCTGCGGCCCTAAGCCTATAATGTTCCACGGCCTTTTGGGTCACAGTGCCGTCATCCTCTATGAGGAAGGATGCCAGGGGCGGCATCACGATCCTATTTTTGAACTCCAAGTCTTTCAGCACAAATGGGGTAAAGAGTATTTCCATTCCTCACAACTCCAATGAGATAGATCTTAAGCGGAATATAGGAGCCATTGCCCACCTTGTCAAACGAAATCCAGTACGGCTCAGCGTTATTGACTGCACTAATCGGGCCTGTTAATTTTGACCCTAAAAATTTAACATTTTAATCCGGTAACCTTTGGAGGAAAGGGGGAGAGAAAGATGCGCTTATATCTTGTGCAGCACGGAAGGCCAGTGGCCAAGGAGATCAACCCTGACAGACCCCTGTCCGATGAAGGAAGGGCCGAGGTGGAAAGAATTGCCTCTTTTATCAAAAGAAGCGGCCTGGAAGTAAGAAAAATACTTCATAGTGGAAAGACCAGGGCAAAGGATACCGCTGAAATCCTGGCCTCTGCACTAGGTATTGATATTGAGCAAAGGGAAGGGCTTGCGCCCCTGGATGATGTGGAGCCATTGGCCAAGAAGTTGGACGAGTCATTTGATAACAACATGCTGGTGGGGCACTTGCCTCACCTGGACAGACTTGCCTCCCTGCTGGTGGCAGGAGACCAGGAAGCTGGCGTAGTAAGATTCACCCAAGGCGGGGTTGTGTGCTTGGACAAGGCAGAAGACGAACACCACTGGCGGGTGGCCTGGGCAGTGATCCCCCAAATAATCACTTAATCCAGGGATCAAGATGAGATTATTAATGAAAGTGGGGGAGCTTGACTGCTCCCCCATCTGTCGTGGTTCTAAATGGGGCTGGATCCAAGCTAGAACTCATTCAGGTTTTACTCCTGCCAGCTTTTCACTCCTCTTTACCACTACTATTATCAGGAATATTGCAGGAATCAGGGCTATACCTGAAACTATTCCCTTTGGAAAAAACAGGATAAAAAGGGCCAGCAACAAGACAAAAAACCTTGCAACCAGGTCTGGGACCTTTTGCTCAAATATATTCCCATGTATGGCAGCCGCTGCCGTGAGGCAACCAATGAGCAAGACTATGAGGGCTATTACCTGGTTCAATCCAGGGTCCACCAGGAGGGTATCCCAATTAAAAATAGCAAAGGTAAGGAAGAAGAAGGGCAAGGATATCTGGAGCGTCTTCATCATGGTGGCCATAAACGATGCACCCGAGATTCGAGAGGCCACTGCGGCCACAAGTGAGGTGGGAGGTGAATACTCTGAGATTACTGCTATGAAAAACAGGAAAAAGTGCGCCACCCATGGGTTTATGCCAACCCTGGTCATGGGAGGGATCACCACCACTGCTGACAAGATATAGCAGGCAGAAGGCGGGATGCCCAGTCCGAGAAAGACTCCTATCAAGAACCCTACTGCTATGAGTGCGATTACATGGTATTCACCGATGGAGGCAAGCAATCCCATGAGCTTGATCATCCAGCCGCTGACCACGAAGAGATTTATCATGACTCCCAGCATGGCCAGGAGCAGGATCAAGGGTGCGGTGACTGAACCAAACGACTCAATGGCTCCCCTGAAACATCTGGCCCACTCCTTCACCTTTTCTCCCACGTTGCCAGGGTGAAGGACGGTCCGGATTATGGATGATGTCACAAACAGGCCCAACGCAATGTAGAGGGCTGCCTTGGAAGCATCGAACCAAAGGACCCCCATCAGGTAGATCAGCACACCAATAAAAGAAAAGAAAATCAGGGTATTGATGACATCCGTCCTTGAAAATCCCTCTATTGCAGATGCCACCTCAGGCTCTGGGCTGCTCTTTTTTCCCCTCATGAACCGGGTTGTGAACAGGAACACGGACATGGAGATGATCCCGAAGAATATCAATGCAGGGGCATAGCCCCTGGCAATAACCTCAAAGTATGTAACACCCAGGAAGTCGGCCATGAGAAAGCCCGCAATGGCCATCACAGGCGGCATGAGCAAGCCCCCAAGGGAAGCTGAAGCCTCCACAGCACCTGCGTGGAGCGCCGGAAAGCCGGCCCTTTTCATGAGAGGGATGGTATATTGTCCCGTGATTGCTGCATTGGCCGCCCCCGAACCACTGCAAGTGGCAATGGCCATGGAGGTCACAACCGCGGTCTGGGGAATGAGGGTCTTTCGCTTGGCAAACAGGCCCGTGAAGGTCTTCACGATTGATTCCTGCACACCGAATCCTTGGGCAATACCCAGAAACATGAAAAACGCTGCAATAACGCCCACTCCTGTTTGGGAATAGGTCCCAAACAACCCTAGGGTAATTTCAATGGAGGATGATGTAATAACCCTGGTCCAAGAAACCCCAGGGTGGCCGAGTATGCCAGGAAATATTGAGCCATATACAGAATAGAACATGAGGAAGAGGATCAGATAAAAGAGTATGTCGTGTTCTCTCCTGGTGTATTCAATGATCAAGCCGAGCATCATTGCCCCGATGACCTTGTCCGCGGTATTGAAAAAACCGGCTCTATCATAGATCAGGGCATTGAACTCCACCCTCATGTAAATAATGGAGACCACGCACATGGCCACGTATATCACCGCTATGGCGATGTTCAGTTTGAGGCCAAGACGTGGGTAAAGCACCTGACCATTGAAAAAGAAATTCAGGACCCACATGATGTATGCCATGGGGACCAGGGTCACTGCCAGGAGCATGGCCCCGCCGATGCCTGTCGTGAAATAGTGCAGGGAGATGGCCAGATATACGCCTGTGGCCACGAGATAGAACGGGGTAACGAACCTACGGATCTTGCTTGCAGGATACCTTTTGTCCACAAAAGTATTATTGTCCGTCATTTTCCCACCATAATAGAATTATTATCAAAAAAGTGGTGAGCTTACCCCTGTTTTTCAGTGGAGCAGGCTCACCACTTTGTTATGCCTGGTTACAGGTTGTAAGAGAGCTTACTTGCTCTTCATGGCCTTGATGGCGGCCTTTATGGTCTCCTGGGTGGCAACCTTCCAGCTGGGATCCCACAGGCCCTTCTCTTTTAGAAACTTGGCCAGTCCGGGATGAACAGGAACCTCAGGGATGCTCTTGATTCCCCTTACCTGGAAGCCTGCAAAGTCGGCTGCCAGTGGACCAAAACCGGGATCCAGCTTGGCTAAGGCCTTGGCCTGGGATTCGAATACCTTCAACATCTTATAAACATCTTCGGCGGGGAAGTTGAGGCTGTGATGATATCCGAAGAAGAAGGGGACGCCGTAAAGCTCTTTCACTCCCAGGTCCCTGGTGTAGGCCTTCTTGATGTTGATCTTTACGGGGGCAAAGCCAGCGGCCGTCAACTTCTTGATCTGGGCAGGGCTTGGATTCACCCCGTAAAGAGGGGAGGCCACATCCAGCACCTTGAGCCAGCTGGGCAGGGAGACCGTGGCAGTAGTGTAGGCAGCAGTGGCATCAATAGTGCCTGCCCTGAGGGCATCTGCCACTTTGGTCATGTCCACTTCCACGTGGGTGATCTTGAGGCCGCAGATGTCTCTCATGGCCCTGAAGATGTTGATGTGGTTCATGTAGCCGGCCTTGGTCATGAAGATCTTCTTACCATCCAGGTCTTCCCAGGTGCGGTACTTGTCCTTGTATTTGGGAAGGGTGAGGATATGGGTCTCCATGGTATAGGCCCAGAAGGATTGAACAGGCATCTGTTTTACCCTGGGCTCAAAACCGGTGAAGGGTTTCTTGAATGCATAGAGTTTTCTCAGGCCTGGCTCGGCAAGATATGTTGATTCAAGCTCCCCAACCAGAAAACTCTTGATGTTTGCCGTGGTGGAAGCATAAGGGTAAATGGTGACATCATAGTCAGGCATCCCTCTCCTGAGAAAATCTGCCATAAAAGCAGAGACCTTGTAGCCGGTGCTTCCAGGTCCTGAAGAGCCCCAGCGCCACGTCTTCTTCCTGGCATCGGCTGGCCCAGGCAGTGCAAATGCACATACCAACAACATCACGAATGCCAGAATCAGTCCCAGTTTAATTCTCTTCATCTCTTCCCTCCTTTTGCTTTTTTGTTGTTTATCTCAAGATCCCGAAAACCTACCACACTAAAGCCTCTAAACTGCCATTTAGCCAAGAAAGGAAGTAGCCTAAGAGCCTTCGTGCACGTGGATTCTATTTTCAAGGCAGGTGCTTGTCAATGAAAAATACTAGAATTAGGGCTCTATCATTGCTATCCTCCCGTCTAATTGTAGTTCTTATGGATAAACAGATGGAGACCATCGCAGAGAAGTTTGCATCCTTTGGATCAGGGCTTGCCTTTGAGGACCTTACCCCAGAGCAGACAGGTATGATCAAATCATTTATCTTGGACTGGCTGGGTTCAGTATGGGCGGGGAGCAACGAGCCCCCCACAAAGGCAATAGTGGAAGTGGTGGAACAGATGGGTGGGAGGCCGGAGGCCACTCTGATTCCTGCCCACAAGAAAGGTCCCGGATTAATGGCGGCCCTTTTGAACGGGGCATCCTCCCATGTGGTGGAGATGGATGATCTCCACCGAGAATCTGTATTGCATCCAGCGGCTTCAATATTACCTGCCATCTTTGCTGCAGCCGAAATGGTGAGGGCCCCTGGGAAGGAACTGCTTGTGGCCACGGCTGTAGGCTATGAGGTGGGCATCAGGGTGGCCCTTGCAGTCGGAAAAAGCCACTACCATTACTGGCACACTACCGGGACCTGCGGCACCTTTGGCGCTGCAGCAGGCTCTGCCAAACTACTGGGGCTAACAGAGGAGCAATTCGTATGGTCTCTGGGTTCAGCGGGCACTCAAAGTGCTGGCCTATGGGAGTTTCTAAGCGAAAGCGCCATGAGCAAGCAGCTTCACGCAGGCAAGGCTGCCATGAACGGATTGCTCTCAGCACTCTTGGCAAGAGAGGGATTCACCGGCGCAGGCAAGATCCTTGAAGGGGAGAAGGGCTTCTTGCGAGCCTTCTCCAATGACTTTGACCAAAGTAAATGCACTGAGGGGCTTGGCAAGAGCTTTGCCTTTACGAAAAATTCCCTCAAGTACTATCCTTCTTGCGGTCACACCCACTCTGCCATTGAGGCCGCACTCGGCGCCATTGCCAAGATGGGGGACAGGGTGGAAGAGATCAAGCAGGTGCGCGTCTTGGTCTATCAGGCGGCTTATGACCTCCTGGGTGAGGTAAAACCCATTACACCATATCTTGCCAAATTCAGCCTCCCATTTTGTGTGGCCACTGCCATCTGCCATGGGTCGGTAAAAAAAGGCAATTTCAGCCCTGAATCCTTGAGCGACCCAAAGGTTCAGGAGCTCATGAAAAGGGTGGTGGTTGAGGTGGATGATGGCCTCAGTAACCAGTATCCCCAGGCATGGCCTGCCCGAGTAGAGATAGAGACCCGTGGAGGAGATATCTTTGAGGCCAGTTGCCACTACCCCAAGGGAGAGCCTCAAAATCCCCTAACCAGCGAGGAACTCCTTGAAAAGTTCCTGTCTCTCACAGAAAATATCATTCCACCGTCAAGGGCAGAGGAAATCGCCCACAAAGTCCTA
>JALVMN010000401.1 GCA_027027005.1 Desulfobacterales bacterium
GGGATATTCACGGCCCCTCGGGTAGTGGTGGTCTTTGATCACCTCACCCACAAGGTAACCATTGTTTCTCAAATCCACCTTGATGATACCCATGACCTTGATGGGGAGTATTGGAGAGGGGTTGAGACCATTGGGCATGTCGCGGACATCCTGGAAAGCTCAGGCCCATCTGATAAAGTCCCAAACATTGAGGTATCTCCTGTAGTCCCAAGCATGGAAAAGGTTCGGTTTGAAGAGATTGTGCATCAAGCCAAGAGGCAGATAGAGGCTGGCGAAGTGATTCAAGTGGTCCTGTCCCAGAGGTTCAGCGCCAAGGCGAGGGGTGATGCCTTTGGCCTGTATCGAAGTCTGAGGGGCCTTAATCCCTCGCCTTACATGTTCTACCTGCATTTTGAAGATATCCAGCTGGTAGGGGCCTCGCCAGAGGTGCTGGTGCGATGCCGTGGCTCTTCAATCAGGCTCCGTCCCATTGCCGGGACCAGGCCGAGGGGAGGGAGTGAACAAGAAGATAAGTCCCTTGAAAGAGAGCTTGTGGATGATGAGAAGGAGCAGGCAGAGCATGTGATGCTGGTGGACCTTGGAAGGAATGATGTGGGCAGGGTTGCTGAGCCTGGTAGCGTGAGGCTCACCAGGTTCATGGAGGTGGAGCGATATTCACACGTGATGCATCTTGTCTCAGAGATTGAGGGAAGGCTCAGGTCTGACAAGGACTGCTTCGATGTATTCATGTCCGCCTTCCCGGCGGGCACTGTCACCGGCGCACCCAAGGTGAGGGCAATGGAGATCATAAATGAGCTGGAGGGAAGCCCCAGGGGGCCATATGCAGGAGGAGTTGGTTATTTTGGTTTTGATTGGAGCATGGATTTTTGCATTACCATCAGGACCATCGTGGTGATGGGAGAGGAGCTATGGGTTCAGGCAGGAGCGGGCATTGTTTACGACTCCATACCTGAGAGAGAGTATCAAGAAACACTACAGAAGGCCGGTGCCTTGCTGAAGGCCATAGACCAGGTATCCGGGCAATGATTCTAGTAATAGATAATTACGACTCCTTTACCTACAACCTGGTCCAGCTCTTGGAGGTGATTCACGGGAGCGTGGAGGTGTATCGGAACGACCAGACAAATGTGGATATGATCCAGGAGTTGAAGCCCTCAGGTATAGTGATTTCACCTGGTCCTGGAAGGCCTGAGCAGGCGGGCATAATTGTTAAGGTGATAAGGAGATTTGCTTGCCGGATCCCCATTCTGGGCGTTTGCCTGGGCCATCAAGCAATAGGAGTTGCCTTTGGAGGAAGGGTGGTGCAGGCTCGGGACATCATGCACGGAAAGACCTCCAGGATCAAGCATGATGGAAAAGGGGTCTTTGAATCATTGCCTGACCCTTTTGAGGCGACCCGGTACCACTCCCTCGTGGTGGAAAGAAATTCTCTTCCCGAGCAGTTTGTGGTGAGTGCTTGGACAGAGGATGGAGAGGTGATGGGAATAAGACACAAAAAGTACCCCACCCACGGGGTCCAGTTCCATCCCGAGTCCATTTTGACCCGTGTTGGGGAAGAACTGCTCAAAAACTTTGTGAATCTCACCATAAAGTACACGAATGGATTGCCTTGACCAGAGAAAGGTTCAGGCCATCCAAAAGTGGGGCAGGTTGAAAGCCTTTGGTTAACAAGAGAAACCCACAAACCAAACAAAGGAGGGATTGGTCATGATTACCATGAAGGAGGCCATTTCAAAGGTGGTCAAGGGAGAAGACCTGAGCGAGGCCGAGATGATCCACGTGATGGAGGATATCATGTCGGGCCGGGCAAGCCCTGCCCAGATCGGGGCATTCATCACAGGGCTCAGGATGAAGGGAGAAACCGTTGATGAGATAACAGGGGCTGCTAGGGTGATGAGGGCGAAGGCCAGAAAAGTAAGGATCAGGAACGGGGTGGTGAACATTGATCGGGACGAAATCAATGTGGATGAAGAGACAATACTTGATACCTGTGGCACTGGCGGGAGTGGTACCAACACCTTCAATGTGTCAACTGCCACGGCCTTTGTTGCTGCAGGTGGCGGGGTGAAGGTGGCAAAGCACGGCAACCGTGCGGTCTCAAGCAGATGCGGGAGTGCTGATGTCCTGGAACACCTTGGGGTGAAACTTGATTTGAATGTCGCCTCGGTGGAGCAATGCATACAAGAGATCGGCATAGGATTCCTATACGCCCCCCTGTACCATGGGGCCATGAAGTACGCCGCAGGGGTGCGCAAAGAGATAGGGCTCAGGACCATCTTCAACCTCCTTGGCCCGCTTACCAATCCTGCAGACGCCACCGTACAGGTGCTTGGAGTGTACTCCCCTGAGCTGACCGACAAGATAGCCACAGTCCTTGGAAGGCTGGGCACAAGGGAGGCCTTTGTGGTGTGCGGAGAGGGGACCTTTGATGAGATAAGCATATGCGGGCCCACCCGGGTATCCCATCTCAAGGGAGGGGCCATAAGGACCTATGAAATGGTCCCAGAGGAGTTGGGACTGAAGCGGGCTGCTCCAGAGGCAATAAAGGGGGGTGATGCCCGCCAGAACGCCAAGATCATTCGAGAGATCCTGGATGGTCAAAAGGGGCCGCGTCGGGATATGGTGGTGCTGAATGCTGCCGCTGCCTTTGTGGCTGCCGGCCTGGACCCTGATTTTCGTTCAGGCATGGAAAGGGCAGAAGACTCGATAGATTCTGGAAGGGCAAGGGAAAAGCTCGACTCCCTGGTGCGATTTACACAGGAGTGCGGCTACTTTGTGCGGGCGGAGTTATAAGGGGAGACCATACACCTTCGCCTCAAACAGATACTGAGAAGTTTGTTAATTCAGCATTGATCTAGAAAGCGGACAACTGCAGTGGTGAAAAGCTCTGTGCCGATCATCAAGGCCTCTTCGTCAATGTCAAAGTGGGCAGAGTGGAGGGGGTGTGTGATCCCCTTGGCCTCGTTTGAACACCCTATCCTGATGATGGCGCTGGGCCTTTGTTGGGCAAAAAAGGCAAAGTCCTCGGCCCCTGTGCTGGGGGGCAATTCTTTTACCCTCTCCCGGGTAAAGAGGTCTTCTGCCACCTGTTTTATAAAATGCACCACCTCATGGTCATTCATGCAGGGAGGGTAACCTTCCTTGAAACTAGCATCGCTTATGGTACCAAAGGCCCTGTCAATACCTTCCACTATCTCTTGTATGCGCCTCCACAGCGCCTGCCTGGTTTCCTCTGTGAGGGCCCGGATGGTTCCTTCAAGTTCTGCCACTTCAGGGATTACGTTGGATGTGGTTCCTGAGCTGAACCTACAAACACTGACCACTGCAGCCTCCAAGGGGTCCACACTGCGGCTCACCACGCTCTGGAGTGCCACCACCAATTGAGCACCTGCCAGGATGGGATCAATGCACTGCTGTGGCCTGGCCCCGTGCCCCCCACGGCCCTGAATTTTCAGGACAAAGGTGTCGGCAGATGCATGGCTCTGTCTCGAGTGGGTCCCGATGGTGCCCACCGGAAGGTCTGGGTCCATGTGGGCTGCCAGGATCCAGTCAACACGAGGGTCTTCCAGGACACCGCGTTCAATCATCCTTTGGGCCCCTGCCCCACCCTCCTCGGCGGGCTGGAAAAAGAGCTTCACATTGCCCGCCCTGGATGTAAGCAATCCTTGCTCCATTATCCTCCTTGCCACGCCAAGCAAGATGGTCACATGGGCGTCGTGTCCGCAGGCATGCATGCACCCATCAACCTTTGACCTGTAAGGCACTTGATTCATCTCCTGGATGGGGAGTGCGTCCATGTCTGCCCGAAGGGCAATGGTCTTACCAAGGCTCTTGCCCCGGATAAGGCCCACCACTCCTGTCATGTCTTGAAATGTATAGGTCTCTACACCCAGATCCTCCAGGACCTGCTGGATCCTGGCAGTGGTTCGGTTCTCGTTATACAAGGTCTCAGGATGCATGTGAAAGTCGCGCCTGAGATTCACCAGCCATTCCATCAGCTCCTCATTGGACGCCATGATAGCTCCTCCCGTTTCTCTATGTTCCACCCCAAATATCCCTACAGCCCTCTTTTGTTGTCAAGGGAAAGGGGCACTTTGGAAAGATCCCGCCGGGCTGCCCGTTTCACCCCCGCTGTCCGGAGGCGAGGGCCTAGTGTGGGGCCCAGCCTCCTGAGATAAAGCACGTTGGCAACGAGACAAAGGTGGCCTGCTTCACTTGTTCATGATTCAGGGCGGGATAGCAAAGGGTCTATTTTTTCCTGCCCTTTTGCCCTTCAAATAGAAAGCTGGCGAGGGCCTCTGCTTCCTGGGTGGTTCCAGGAAAGGGGGGCATGTATGGAATCTTTTCTCCCATCCGGGAGATCACGGCGCGAAGCCCGGCTGGTGTCATTTTCTGGATACGCTCAAAGATATTGTTTTTCGGGCCACCGAGGGAGTGGCACTCAAGGCAGACCAACTTGAACAATTCCCTGCCTGCTGCAATGCGGTTTTGAGATGTGACCTCCTTTACCTTGGTCCACTTGGCATAGGCGAGCACACCCTTTTGTTTTACCTCATGGAGCCTGGATACCAGGATGCCGTTGGTGTACATGTGGCCGTGGATGATAAAGGGCCTTCGAGAGGCCTCCCTTGTCATTTCAAAGGACCCCATGTGGAGGAATCCAATTATCAAGAGGAGGATGGCCATTGTGCCCTGAAGGGAGCGCGGCAACCTGGCTATCATTAACAGCCCACCCAAGATGATGAGAGGGGTAAGCCACACGAAGGCGCTTGTAAAGGGAGGGATTTCTGGGGAAAGGCCCAGGACCATCTCCTTTGCCCCAGGGGGTATTGACTGAAGGTACCACCAGGCAGAGGGAAGCAGCAAGGCGAATGGGGCCACCAACCAAAGGGCACAGTATCGGACCATTTTCTGTCTCAATTCATTGTCCTGGATCCTGGTGGAGGTTAAAAGGCCGTAGCTCCCGGCAAGGGTAAAGGCCAGGAATGTCCTGAAGCAAAGGGAGGGCAAGAAAGAGGGATTAAAGAGTCCATCCCAAAAGCTTCTGGTCTCCGGCCACTGTCCGGGAGTAAGCATGAAGGCCACAATGGCGTTTATCATGAAAAGCGAAAGCCAGGCAGCGACAAAGTATATCCAGCCCACTGTCAGGTGGTGGCCGGGTTTCATGCGCTCGAATGTATAATAGTAGATGAGCAGGGAGAGGATCTCCACCAGGAAGAATACCCACTCTGTCCCCCATGCAAATACGTATGTGTGGATTAGGAGCGAGGTGGCAGCAGGATTCAGCACAGAGATCACCAGCCAGATTGCCACCCCTGTAAGGGCCCCTAGCACCATGGTCACCAGGAGGAAAAACCTGGTATGGGTGCGCACATATTCCAGCACCCTGGAATCCTTGCTCCTGTATGCATAATGCTCGGTGAGAACCAGAAACAGGCCGCCACCCACTGCAAAGTGGGCGATGAACACGTGAAAGGTGGCAATCAGGGCCACCGGGATGCCTCCACCAAACCAGGATATGTCCCACACAGGATAATTCATCCCTAAGACTCCTCAACCGGCTTGGTCATGAGCCTGATGAGATAGACCATGACCACTATCCCTGCGGCCAAGGCCAGCACAAAGAGTATGGCTGCCCCGGCCTGGGTCACCACCTGGGGCTCGTGTAATCGGGTATAAGGTTTGAGATAAGCAGCCCTTACGGCATTCCTAAATACCACCATTAGGAGGATGGTGAGGAATGCGCACACAGCGGTGTGCCACGGCATCCTGTTGAAGGCAAAGAATATGGAGGCAAGGCCTGCCATTATACCTACAAAAAAGACCGGAAAGGCGGTCTTGTCTTCCAGAAACAGCTTTGCAAGTATTTGGTCGGGAAGGCCTGCCAGGTAAAACCCGCCAACAATAAACTGGGCCATGGTGGCCACTCCGAAGATCACAAGGCCTCTCCACGACAACGCTTCCCAGCCATCATCACCCTTTCTGCCTTGCCACCATCCTATCAGGCTCAACAAGAGGCCTCCCAAGGCGACACATGAGACCAGGAAGTGGAGAAAACGGGGGATCATGGAGGGCTCCTGTAGATGAAAGATCTTTCCGCCCGCCTCTTGAAAATAGGCGGGCCATGCGCCGAGGTCGATCATAAGGAGAAGGCTGTTCACATAAAAGAAGCCCACCACGGCCATCAGCAGAGCAGATATCCCGATCACCCATCCCCTGGCTCCACCCAGTTGGTCAAACTTGTATCGATAGAGATAGAGCCCATAATAGGCCAAAATCAGCAGCACAAATATGGAAAGGAATGGAATGGCCATCAACACTGAACTTACATATATAAACTGCCCGTACATCACCTGCAGGAAAAGTAACGGGGGCACACCGAAATTGATGGCAAAGGCCATTATCAGGGGTAACTTGCGGCCGAGCACCCTCTGCATTTCATGGTCATGGGTGCTTGGTGCGGCCCTTAGGTGGCTCCACAGCGCAATCATGCCGCCGCCCAGGAGAATATTTGCAAGGATGATGTGCAGGGTAAAGGTTAGGATGGACAGAGTGGAAAAAAACCACCAGGGCGCTGGCAGAATGTCTGGCGTGGGAACTAACTGTGTTGGGTCCATGGGCTCTAGCGTTCTTTGAGCATCCTGGGCCTCTTAGACGGCCTTGAAGTTAATAAAGTGGCGTCCCCAAGGGGATTTGAACCCCTGTTGCCGGCGTGAAAGGCCGGTGTCCTGGACCTGGCTAGACGATGGGGACGCAAATTCATTTAATGGCCATCGCCGGGGCCTTGCCCCAGAAGGTCCGCGTGAGACTTGGTGGGCCGTACAGGAATCGAACCTGTGACCAACGGATTAAAAGTCCGCTGCTCTACCTAACTGAGCTAACGGCCCTTTAGAAGATAAATTTAATTTTATACCATCAATTGCATGTATTGTCAAAAATTTTTGCCTCCGTTCCTCCCTGGGATGCCCTTCCTCTTCCCAAATGGTAGGAACTATTGGTAAGCGAAGATTTGGCCCTGGACCAGGGCGATCTCTTGGTCATTCAAGGGATAGGGATAGTTCCATTGCCTTTCGTCAGGAAGGCAATTCCCAAAGGGGCGGTTGCAGGCCACTTGCCCGTCAGGGCCAAGGCATCCCGTTGTCATAAAAGGCCTGCCGGATTCAATAATCTGGCTCAGATCAGGGCCCGAGAGCCCGAAATCCACCACACGACCCTCCCCGTCGAAGCTCATGTCCGCATAACGACTCATGCCTTCTTCTATTAAATATCTTGCCAGCTGAATCCTGAGGTAGGCGGGCCACGGAGGTTGGGACTTCTTGGCAAGGGAAGAGCCTTCTTCGGCAAAGAAGGAAAAGAGGTGGTTCATGACGCCCATGGAATGGAGCCTGTCCATGAGGCGTATCATTTCCTGTTCGGTCTCTCCCATCCCCACCATGAGGTGGGCGCCCACATGCGGGTGGCCGAATACTTTCAAGGCCTCCTCCAGCACCTCCCAGTACCGCTCCCACCTGTGAGGGCCCGACACCCCTTTGCCCCTGTATTTTTCAAAGAGTTCCCTGGTTGCAAGATCAATGGCAATGCCAACCTTATCGGCCCCGCACTCCTTTAGCTCTAAAAGGTCGCCCCCTCGGAGCACCGTGGGTGCCACCAGCACTGAAACAGGGAGGGAGGTGTCCATTCTCAGGCGCCTTACCATCTCCTTTGTGTCTGCCCGGCACTTACCATTGGTGATCATGGATATACAGGAGCGCATCACGTATCCTGGGGCCCCACGGATTGCGTGGATTACCTCTTCCATGGAATAGATGGGCCAATCCACGTGAATAAAGCTTTTTTCCTCATAGGTGCCAGGCCTTTTCTTTGCAAGGCCGCAGTATGCACAGTTGGCCGAGCACCCCTCGGGGTAGTGAACCAGGAGATTCACACACCTGTTTACAGCCCCCCGATACATCCTCCCACGCACAAGGCCCAGGGAGATGGCAGAGGCAAGGCTCACCTTGACATATTCCGGGCTCTTTTTTGCCTTGCCGCCTTGATCCATGATCACAGCCTCACCTGATTCTCTTTGGCCTTTACTATGGCATCCACCAGGGTAGGGATATCTATACCGTAGATCATGTCATCTTCCCAGACCTGGGCCAGTTTTTCCTCTATGGCTTGTGGCCTGGCAGAGGTCCATTTGAGGGCGCTCTCCACCCTGGCCACCGCCTCTGTGGTGGAAAAGAAGTCCCCTGTGATCACCACATTTTCAATACTTCCCCCTGCAAGGGAAAGATAAACCTCCAGGAGCCCCCCCCTGGCCTTGACTCTGCCCACCCCCATCCTGGCCCGTGGATGTTTGTGGGAAAAGATCCAGTCCGGGTTGGTGTACCTGGCTTTGATCAACCGGGCGATACAGTCCTCCTCCCAGGGGTCGGGGGAATCCAACTGGAATCTCATGGCAAAGTGCTCTTCAAAGGCCTCTTGGATGGCCTTCATCACCTCTTGGACCGAAAGCCTTTTTCCAGCCTCTTGACTAAGGGTTGTCATCCTCTGGCTGAAGCAGCTATAGCCCTTGTCTTGCACCTTGATGAGGGGGGTGTTCATGATATCCAGCATGAGGGAGACATCAAAGTCCACCAAGAGGCTCGTGTGAAAGAGCAAAGCCTTTCCTGCTTCTGCAGCAGCAGAAAGGCCGGCAAGTTTTCTGCCTCCCACCTCCAGGTCGTTTCTCGGCCTGAAGCTGGCCTCCACCCCGAATCTTGAAATTGCATCACACAACACCCTGCTCAGGGACTCAAAGACGCCGCTCACCCCATCTCCGATCCCGGGGTGGTCAAGATTTATTCCCAGCCCCAGCGCAACCACCTGCGGGCCCATGATTACAGTCCCCCCACCCGTGCTCCTGCGGTTGAACTCAATGCCCCTGGCCCTGCACCTGTCGAGCTTGAGGGCTGCCTCGATGTCCTGATATTTGCCCACTATGGCAGATGGCACAAAGCTATATAGGTGCAGGATGGGGGGTGAGCCCTTTTGGTCCACAGAGCGGGGGAGGGTATCGTCTATGGCCAGACCTTGGGCCGTTGAAAGTAACCTTGAGGTTTCCTTGAAAAGACGCCAAACCATTTTTCATTAGGCCTTGGCCTTTTCCTCTTCTGCCTTCTTGATCTGCTCCTCTATGAACTCTTTCACGGCATCTGGTCCGTGGATGAGGTTGTCCAGCTCCTCTTCGAGGTTGCTTGCCTCGATTACAAGAATCCAGCCCTCACCGTAGGGATCTGTGTTGATTAGGCTGGTATCATCCTCCAGCTCTTCGTTTATCTCCACTATCTCGCCTGATACCGGGGCCACCAGCTTGCCGATCCATTTACGCGACTGTATCTTGCCACAGACCTCTCCCTGCTCCACCTCGTCCTCCTCTTCCGGGAGGTCCACGAATACGATGTCGCCTGCCTCCTTCTGGAAGAAGTCAGTCATGCCGACAGTGACCCGGTTTCCATCCACCCTCGCCCAGCTGTGCTCCTCGTGGTAGTAAAGCTCATCAGGCATGTTATAACCCTTGATCTCAACCATAGCTAACCTCCTCTCAAAAAGTCATGTCAATAAGATCATCTTCTCGCTACGCAGGTAACCAGCACAAGAATCGATTCTGAAGAGAACCCCTCTTTTCTCACCCACAAGTGATGCAGTGAATCAAGCAAAAAATCTTTAACATTGATCCTGGAGAGAATCAAGGTCAAAGCCTGGGGATCACCGGAAGCGGGCCTCAACGGCCCTTGCATGCAATGGAAGCCCTTCGGCCCTTGCAAGGGTGGTCACCGCATCTTTAAGCGAGGTGAGGCCCCGGCGGTCAAGGAACTGGAAGGAGGGTTTTTTTATGAAGTCATCCACTGATAGGCCGGAGAACATCCTGGCGCAACGCGCGGTGGGCAGCACGTGATTGGTTCCAGATGCGTAGTCGCCCACAGGCACAGGTGCATAAGGTCCCAAGAAGATGCAACCGGCGCTGCGGACCCTGCCTAGGACCATGAAGGGCTCCTCTGTAATGATTTCCAGGTGTTCTGGGGCATAATCATTTGTAAAGGAGATGGCCTCATCCATGTCACGGGCCACCAAGACATGGGAGTGTTTTTCAAGGGCCGAGGAAATTATCTCCCTTCGTGGGAGGTCGTCCCAAAGTTCCATGATCCTGGTGCAAACGGCCTGGGCGAGCTTTTCAGAAGGCGTGACCAGCACAGCGGCAGAATCCGGGTCGTGCTCCACCTGGGAGAGAAAATCCCATGCTATGAACTCAGGGGGGGCCGTATCATCTGCCAGGATCAGGGCCTCGCTGGGCCCAGCAGGGGAATCAATGTCCACGTGGCCATACACCAGCAGCTTCGCCGCAGTCACGTATTTGTTTCCAGGGCCAACGATTTTGTCAACCTTTGGCATGGTGCGGGTCCCGAATGCAAGCCCTGCAATCCCCCACGGCCCGCCTACCTTGAAGATCCTGTCGCAGCCCGCAACATGGGCAGCCACCAGTGTGGCGGGATTTGCCCTCATCCCTTCAAGGGCAGGGGTGGTTGCCACCACGGTTTCAACGCCGGCCACCTTTGCAGGGATGACGGTCATGAGCACGGTGCTGGGATAAGCAGCCCTTCCCCCCGGCACATAGCAGCCCACCTTCTCAATGGGACGAATGACCCTCCCTGCCAGAATCCCTGGACTCACCTCCACGGCCCACATCTCTCGTTCGACTTGGGCCTGGTGAAAAGTGGTTATGTTTCGGGCGGCAAGCTTGAGGGCCTCCACCACTTCAGGGTCCGTGGCCTGATATGCTTCTTTGATTTCGTCTGATGAGACCTCCAGCTCCTCTATGGAGACATCCTCCTTGTATTCCCTGCAGGATTCCAAAATGGAGGCATCCCCCCTGGCACGAACATCTTCCACGATCTTCCTAATGTGCTCGTATATGGAAGAGATGTCCTCCATTGATCTCTGAAGGATGGCCTCCATCTGGGCTTCGCTAAGCTCACCTATGCGAACTGGCTCAAGTTTCATGTCTCCTCCTGGGATTTGGCTACGAGGTTTTTGAAGACTTCATGGCACAGTAGTCCCTCAGTGCGTCCCTGGTGCTCTGAAAGGCAAGCTCATCCCATGGGATATCTTCAGTGGAAAAGAGCCTGGCTTCCAGGGTCTCGTCCCGGGCACTCAGCCGCCCTGAGACGGCATGGGCAAGATACACAACCACAACCGCTGTCCTTCCTTGGTAGGAATATAGCCCCAAGAGACGCTCAATCTTGACCTCAAGGCCGCACTCTTCCTTCACCTCTCTTGTGGCGGCGTGCTCCACCACCTCACCGCGATCCACATAACCTCCAGGGATGACCCATTTGCCCTTTTGGGGATTAATGGCCCGTTTCAGAAGCACCACTTTTTCTTCCATCTCCACCACGGCGCAGGCCACCAGCTTCGGGTCCTGGTAAAAAACAAAGTGGCAGTCGAGGCAGACCAGCCGAAGCGGCTCACCAGCCTTTAATTCCTTGTGGATGAGCCTGCCCCCGCACACCGGGCAAAATCTAAACTCTGGTTCATGGTGGTGGGTCAATCCTACTCCTTTTTTGTTCCAAGGCCGCGAAACCGTCTGCCCGTCACCCACACAAAGTCAGCGGAATCCGGGCGCACGCGGCCCAGGTGGCGAAAGTGGATGGGGACAACGATGGCTGTGTCCGCCTGGACCCTTTTCAACACCCTATCTGGTATGCCGTAGCGGTTCAGGACATGACCATTTCCGGCCAGCACCACAAGGCATCGGTTGTCAGCGGCAAGCCAAGCGGCAATGTTTTCAGCCATGGTGTCTTCCCAGACACACTGGGCCTGATAAAAGTATTCAAAGTCCTTGATCTCACCGTGGTGGTGGGATTCAAAGACCTCTTTCAAATAGTTGCGGTGCCCTGGGTGGGAGAGGTCGATCTCCCTGGCTATGAGTCGCTTTTCATCCTGGGTGAGGCTCTCCAACCCCGTGCGCGCCACCTTTTTGACGATGCGGTTGGGGGCATTTATGGGAAGAATCTGGCCCCCTTCCCTCTTTGCCACCAGGAACATGGGCCTGTAGAGGTGGTAAGGAAAGCCCCATATCTTATCCCAATTCACTTGTTTGAGGAATTCTTCCTCGTTGATCTCTCCCGTCAAGTATCTCTTGACAGCATCTTTTGTGTGGACAGGCAGAAATTCCATTGCCACATTGATACGCCCCCATTCAAGGGCCAGGGCTTGAAGGATCTGGGTCTGGATGAGGTGGTGGTCTGGATCATTGTGGACCTCTCCCACAAAGACCACATCCCTTTCTCGCAGGCTTTTTATGAGTCCTGCAAAAGAGATGATCTCGCCCTGGGGGAGGCGCACGATGTCTCCGGGCTTGAAGCGCTTTTCCAGCCCCTGAATCTTTCCACCCCTTTTTACCAGCACTGGTTTGGGCGCACACCCTGACCCAATCAATAGTAAAAGCAGTCCCAAATAAATGAAGCACAATAACCTTGTGCCAATGAGCCTTATTGCCATGTATCAGACCCCCCTTGACTCTCCTAATCCCTATCATTTACCCTTCATTTGTGCAACAAGGCTTTGGAAATCAGCGGCCCGCCATGACTGAAACCAGACCATATCAGCATGAATTGGACCAAGACCTGTTGAATAGGGTGCTCCCAGCCGCTCCGGGGGTGTATCTGTTCAAGGACCAGGAAGGCCGAGTCATTTATGTGGGGAAGGCCAAGGACCTTAAAAAAAGGGTGCTAAGCCACCTGAGATCAGGGGCAGGCAACAAGACCTTTTACATGCTGAGGAGGGCCAAGGGGCTTGATCTCATCCTCACCTCCAACGAAAAGGAGGCCTTCATCCTTGAAAACACCCTTATAAAGAGGCACAAGCCCAGGTACAACATCGTGCTTCGGGACGACAGCCAATACCCCTGCCTGAGGCTCTCGCTGGATGAGCCGTTTCCAAGGCTCACCATAGTTCGGAGGATTAGAAAGGACAAGGCAAGATACTTTGGCCCCTTTTCCTCGGCCTCTGCCGTGAGAAGCACCTTGAGGGTGATCGATCGGATCTTTCAGCTCAGAAAATGCAAGACCAGGGAGCTTCCCAGGCGCAAGAGGCCCTGCCTCAACCATCAACTGGACAGGTGCCTGGCCCCCTGCACCGGTAATGTGAGTCAGGAAGAATACCAAAAGCTGGTAAGACAGGTGATTATGTTCCTCGAGGGAAAGAGCAACGAACTGCTGTCCCATTTGACCCAAGAGATGGAAGAGGCCTCCAGGACCCTGGAATTTGAAAGGGCCGCCAGGATCAGGGACCAGATTGAATCGGTGAAAAAGACCATAGAGCGCCAGCACGCGGTCTCCCCTGGGATGGAGGACCAAGACGTGATCGGTCTCGCCCAAGCAGAGGAAAGCTCCCGGCTGGTGGTGATGCACATCAGGGAAGGACGTCTCATAGGGACGGCCAATTACCGAATAAAGGGCCCTGGGGGCACTCCTCAAGAAGTGGTGGAGGCCTTCATAAAACAACATTACTGTGCCCATGTCTTCATCCCAAGGGAAATCCTTGTTCCTGTCTCAATAGAGGAGGCAGGGGCCATAGCGTCCTGGCTCTCAGGGATTGCTGGCAAAAGGATTTCCATCACCGCCCCCAGGCGCGGCACAAAGAAGAGATTGGTGGATATGGCCTGCTCCAATGCCCGGGGCCTCTTGGTGGAACCAAAGTCCATCGACTCAGAGCAACTCTCCCGGGCCCTGAAAGAGACCCTGAGACTTGAAAAGACCCCGGTCCGCATAGAAGGGTTGGATATTTCCACCCTGTACGGAGGAGAGGCGGTGGCATCCTTAGTGAGCTTTGTAAATGGGGAGCCAGAGAAATCTGGTTACAGGAATTTCAGGATAAGGAGGGTTGCCGGCATGGACGACTACGCCATGCTGGCAGAGGCTGTGGCCAGGAGGGTTGAGCATGGCTCACTCCCTGACCTCTTTTTGGTGGATGGGGGAAAAGGGCAACTGGCAGTGGTTGAAGGAATACTCAGAAAACGCCTGGGCGAGGAGGCTCCACCTGTGGTGGGCATTGCCAAGGCTGCTAGAAGAAAAGGGGAAAGGGCGGACAAGATCTACATTTCCGGAAGGAAAAATCCCTTAAGCCTAAAGTCAGGAGACCCTGCGCTCATGCTTCTCATGCGAATCAGGGACGAGGCCCACAGGAGGGCAGTCCTGTACCATAGAAAGCTCAGAAAGACCAAGATGACCACTTCCCTCCTGGACCAGATCCCTGGAATCGGCCCCAAGAGGAAGAGGGCCTTGCTTCGCCACTTCAAGGCCCTGGAGGCCATTTACAGGGCCTCAGAAGAAGAATTGCTGGAGGTCCCTGGTATCACTTCGCGTGTGGCAAAGGAAATCGTCCAGTTTTTCAACAAGTCAAACCATGAGAAAGATGGATGAAAAATATGCTAAAGGGAATGGAGGGGTGTGCCGATTAATACACTGCATAGTGTTCGGGTGTATATAGGAATGCACTGAAGAATGATTGACATGGGCTGTTCATTATGTTAATTGCCTAGGCCGAAGTCAGACGTCTCTTTTCTGTTCAATGTGATCTGCAACCGGGATCGAAAAGCTACCTATGGCCTTCCGAAAACTCACCATAATGTTTGTGCCTGAAGGCAAACGCCGTATCAGGCAGCTCTGTGTCCCCAGATTCCTCCTAGGTTTTGTATTAATTTTTATATTGGTTCTCGGGCTAGGTGTGACCTGGGTGGTTCGGGATTACCTGAGGCTCAAATCTGAACTCCCCCGCCTGGTGGAGATAGAGAAGAAGTACAACTCCCAGAAGGAGCAGTTTGTACACTTGGCCCACAGAATAGACCAGATAAATGAAAAGATGAGAGAGTTGGAGGAGTTCGACCATCGCCTCAAGGTAATGGTCAACCTTGAGACCAGCCAGGAGAGTGACAATCAAAACGGGATAGGTGGCTCGCCTCCCTCCCTCACAGAGAAAAAGGCCCTCCTGGAGAACCAACGGGAGCTGGTCCGCTCCATGCACGAGAGGCTTGATTATCTGGAAAGAGAGATCGCCATTGGGAAAGAGGATAAGTCTGATCTCCACAAGTTCCTGGAAGAGCAGAAGATGTTGCTTGCTTCCACCCCTTCCATATGGCCCACCCGGGGGTGGCTCAGCTCCAGGTTTGGTTACAGGATCTCGCCCTTTACCGGACAAAAGGAGTTCCACAAGGGGATCGACATTTCCACCAGGATGAATGCACCGGTGGTGGCCCCTGCAAATGGCATTGTAACCCGCATCAGGTGGGATCACGGCTATGGAAGGATCCTAACCATATCTCATGGTCATGGCCTGGTCACACGTTACGCACACCTAAACAAGGTCTTGGTGAAAAGGGGCCAATATGTGAAACGGGGTGAGACCATTGCCCTTGTGGGAAATACGGGGCGTTCCACCGGACCTCACCTTCACTACGAAGTGCTCCTCAATGGCTTGCCGGTCAATCCCCTCCGCTACATATTAAATTAGAGTCAGGGCATAGGGCTCGAGGCCATCTATAACCCTATCTTCTTTTTTATCCCTAATCTTATGGAGCCCCTGTCATCAGGAGATGGGGAACTGGTGTTAGCGGCTTGATTTTTGCTAGGGAAAGTCTTTTAATGATTTGATGGAGTTTTGGGATTTATAGATCAAGGCATCTAAACCTGGTTTTGAAAAAAAGGTGAGCCGTAATGCTAGGAAAGCTGATAAAGGGAATATTCGGTAGCAAGAACGAGCGGGAACTCAAGCGCATAGCCCCGCTGGTTCAAAGGATAAACGCACTGGAGCCTGACTTCCAGAAGCTGTCTGATGCCCAGCTTAAGGCCAAGACCGCTGAGTTCAAGGAAAGGCTGGAAAGGGGGGAGTCATTGGAAGACTTGCTCCCCGAGGCCTTTGCCGCGGTAAGGGAGGCCTCTGTGAGGGTGCTAGGTATGCGTCACTTTGATGTGCAGCTCATGGGTGGTGTGGTGCTCCACGAGGGAAAGATAGCAGAGATGAAGACAGGGGAAGGAAAGACCCTGGCAGCCACCCTTCCCCTGTATCTCAACGCCCTCACCGGCAATGGGGTTCATCTCGTAACCGTGAACGATTATCTGGCCCGCCGGGATGCAGAGTGGATGGGCGGAATTTACAACTTCTTGGGCATGAGCGTGGGGGTCATCGTCCACGGCATGAGTGATGAGGAGCGCCGCAAGGCTTACCGTTGCGACATCACCTATGGCACCAACAATGAGTTTGGTTTTGATTACCTGCGCGACAACATGAAATACAGTATCGAGGACTTTGTCCAACGCGGATTCTACTATGCCATAGTTGACGAGGTTGACTCTATACTCATCGATGAGGCAAGGACGCCGCTCATAATCTCGGGCCCTGTGGAGCAGAGCGAGAACAAGATCTACATGGAGGTAAAGCCCCTTGTCATAAACTTCAAGAAGCGCCAAGCCACAGTGATCAGGTCTCTTTTGAAGGATATCCGGGACAGGCTCCATAGGGGTGAGGAAGACGACAAGACCATTGAGATGCTCTTGCAGGTAAAGAGGGGGGACCCCAAGAATCCGGTTTTCCTCGATATCATCTCCCAGAACCAGGGCCTGAAAAAGCAAATAGACCGGCTGGAGGCCATCTTGAGCTCCCAGAAGCTCCTGCCGGAACTGGACCAGATCCTCTACTGCGTCATTGACGAGCGCACCAATTCAGTGGAGCTCACCGACAAGGGCATACGCCTGCTTTCAGCCAGCGGGCTCGGGGAGTTCATGCTGCCCGATATTGATGCCGAAAGCAGGAGCATCCAGAAAGCCACCGACCTCAGCGAGAGGGAAAAGGCCGAGCGGCTCAGGGAGCTAGAAGAGAGATATGTTAGGTCCTCGGAGCTCCTCCACGCCACACAACAATTGATTCGGGCATACTAGCTGTTTGAAAAGGATGTCCATTACGTGGTGAAAGACGGCCAGATTGTCATCGTGGACGAATTCACAGGCAGGATGATGCCGGGGAGGCGCTGGAGCGACGGCCTGCACCAGGCAGTGGAGGCCAAAGAGGGGGTCAAGGTGGCAGAAGAGAACCAGACCCTGGCCACCATAACCTTCCAGAATTTCTTCAGGATGTATGAAAAGCTCGCAGGCATGACAGGTACTGCTGACACAGAGGCCGCAGAGTTTGCAGAGATATACAATCTGGACGTGGTGGTGATCCCCACCAACAAGAAGATGATTCGGATTGATTATCCTGATGTGATCTACAAGACCGAGCGGGAAAAATTCAAGGCCGTGGTCCAGGAGATAAAGGAGCTCTACGAAAAGGGTCAACCGGTGCTGGTGGGAACGGTATCCATTGAAAAATCCGAGATGTTGAGCAAGATGCTAAAAAGAGCCGGCATCCCTCACTCGGTCTTGAATGCCAAACACCACGAACGAGAGGCAGAGATCATTGCAAAGGCTGGTCAGGCAAAGACCGTGACCATATCCACCAACATGGCAGGCCGCGGCACCGACATCGTGCTGGGAGAGGGGGTGCGGGAGCTGGGGGGGCTCCATGTGCTGGGCACCGAAAGGCACGAGAGCCGCCGCATAGACAATCAGCTCAGGGGGCGATCAGGGCGCCAGGGTGATCCCGGCTCCTCCAGGTTCTACCTGTCGCTTGAAGACGACCTCCTCAGGATCTTTGGCTCTGACAGGATCTCTTCTGTAATGGATCGGCTGGGCATGGAAGAAGGCGAGCCCATAGAGCACGGTCTCATATCAAAGGGGATTGAAAATGCTCAAAAAAAGGTAGAGGCCCACAACTTTGACATCCGAAAACACCTCCTTGAGTACGATGATGTGATGAACAAACACAGGGAGATCATCTATTCCCTGCGTAAGGACATTCTCACGGGCGACGGGGTGGGTGAGATCGTGGAGAGCATGATGGAGGAGAAGATCGACACCCTGGTGGAGCGATGGATCGATCCCAAGGCCCATCCCGAAGACTGGGACTTGACCGGGCTCTCTGAAAACTTGGCCAGGATATTTGGATTCAGGCCCAGGATCCTGCCCCAGGACATGAGCGATGAAGAGTTGGCAGACCTGGATCCGGAGTCCTTGGCACAGAGGATAAAGGAGCAGGTAAGGGAGGCCTACAAGGAGCGGAAACGATATGTACAAAAGGAAGAACTGGAAGAGGTGGCCCGCTTTATCCTGCTTCAGATCATAGACAACCAGTGGGTAAGACACCTCCAGGACATGGAGCACATGAGGGAAGGTGTGGGACTGAGGGGTTATGGACAACTGGACCCATTGAGGGAGTATCAGCGCGAGGGCTTTGCCCTTTTTGAAGAACTCATGGACAGGATAAGGGAAGAGACCCTCACCACCCTCTTCAGGCTCAGGTTTGTGAGGAGGCCCGAGCAGGAGGTGAAGAAAAAGGAGAGGAAGGTGCTGCACATGAGCCACGGAGGGGATAGTGCCTCACCTGCCCCTATAAAGAGAAAGGAGAAAAAGATAGGCAGGAATGCTCCGTGTCCCTGCGGGAGCGGCAAAAAATACAAGAAGTGCTGCGGTGCCTCTGCCTGACCCCTTCAGGGGCTGGAGCTGTCAGGGGCCTGTAGAATTCAATGGCAGAGCCGGTTTTGAAAGGATGGCATTGACTCCCCATCCCCTATTCCTTATAGTCAAATCCTGGTTTGACCAGCCAGAGCGTATCCTGGGCAAGTAATCAAAATTCAGGTGGTGAGGTGGAACTGCCAGATGCTTTAAAGACCGGTCATCTTACCATTTTAGACAGAGAGAGGTGGTTTTTTAGAAAAAACCGTTCAAACAGGGAGGAGGAAGATGAAGAGGTTCACAGTGCTAGCCACCGTATTTGCATTGTTGTTATTTTGTGCTGAGACAAGGGCCGCTACCACCATAAAACTGGGTGTGGTGACAAAACCCGGCTCGGCCCAGAACATCGCAGCAGAAAAATTCAAAGAACTCATAGAGAGGCGCTCCAAGGGCGACATCAGGGTAAAGATCTTTCACTCTGCCTCTTTAGGCAATGAGACCGAGATCCTCCAGCAGGTTCAGATGAATTCCATCCAAATGGCCATAGTAACTGGTGGGCCCTTTGATACCTTTGACCCCATGGTGAGGGTGATCAACTACCCATTCCTGTTTAAAGACTACCAGCAGGTGGACCAAGTGCTTGACGGGCCACTGGGTGCCGAAATACTCAAGAGTCTGGAAAGCTCAGGCTTCAAGGGGCTGTGTTTCTCTGAAAACGGTTTCAGGAACCTCACCAACAACAAGCGCCCTGTGAGGACCCCCGATGACCTCAAGGGGCTGAAGATCAGGGTGATGGCCTCTGCCATTCACAAAGCCATATGGCAGGCATTGGGTGCAAATCCCACGCCTATGCCCTGGCCCATATACACGGAATTGGAGCAGGGGGTAATCGACGGCCAGGAGAATCCTCTCTGGGTCATGGTGGTTTACAAGTTCTATGAGATCCAAAAATATCTAACCTTGACCCGCCATGTTTATTCATTCCACATAGATGTGGCATCGCTGAAGTGGTGGAACACCCTCGATGCCAAGACACAGCGGATGATCAAGGATGCCATGTACGAGGCAGCGGTTTATCAGCGCAAAGACAACCGCTCCAAGAATGCAGAGCGCCTGAAGTTCCTAAAAGCAAAAGGGATGCAGGTGGTCGAAGACCCCGATATCGACGCCTTCAGGGCCAAGGTGGCCAAGCTACGTCACATGGATGTGTACAAGGCCCCCAGGGTCCAGTCACTTCTTACAAGGGTGATGGAAGCCACCAAATAGCGAGCGATGATTTAGCCGCCAAGGATTGACTTTCCCATCCAAAGGCTACCAGGAGGAGTTGCCGTGTCTTGGTTGGACAGGATCAGTACAGCCATAAACGGAATAATGGAGTATCTGCTCTTTGGCATGGGCCTTGCCATGACCATCATCGTGGCAACCCAGGTGTTCTTCCGCTATGTGCTGAATCAATCCTTGTTCTGGACCGAGGAACTTGCCCGCTACCTCTTGGTATGGATTTCGTTCCTGGGGGCCACCGTTGCCTATAGACGGGGTGTGCACCCGGGAATTGATGTGCTTTTCCTGAGATTGCCTCCCCTTTTGAGACAGGCCGCTGCCCTCCTGGTACATGCCGCCTCCATGGCACTCTTCTCGGTGATGGTGGTTTACGGCTTCAAGTTCGCCCATTTCGTGAGGCTCCAGATCTCTCCGGCCTTGGGTCTTCCCAAGTGGGTGGTATTCGGCATCATTCCTGTGGCTGGGGCCATTTTCATGATCCATGCCCTCAGTTTCTTCTTGCAGGCGCTGAGAGGAGAGGGCCTTGACCACTGAGATACTGCTCATCTCCCTGCTGCTTCTCTTTGCCCTCAATGCCCCCATTGCAGTGGCCATAGGGGTGGCCTCCTTCCTTGCCATAGTGATTCAAGGCGACTTTCCGGTAATGATGGTGGTCCAGAAGATGTTCGGCGGCATGGATTCCTTTCACCTTATGGCCGTGCCGCTTTTCATGTTCACCGGCGTGATCATGGAGGCCGGCGGTATAAGCAAGAGGATCATTGACTTTGCAAACGCCCTTGTGGGATGGCTCCCAGGGGGCCTTGCAGCGGTCACCGTGGTCTCTGCCATGTTTTTTGCGGGCATCTCTGGCTCGGCTGCCGCTGACACTGCAGCGGTGGGGGCCATCCTGATCCCTGCCATGAAAAGGTCTGGGTACGATTCTGACTTTGCAGCAGCAGTTCAGGCATCGGGTGGTTCCATCGGGGTGATCATCCCCCCTTCCATTCCGATGATCATATTCGGATTCCTCACAGGGGCCTCCATCGGGCAGCTTTTTGCCGGGGGAATCCTCCCCGGTATCCTCATAGGGGCATCCCTCATCCTGGTGGCCTCCGTCATATCGTTTCAAAAGGGCTATGCAGCCACCACCTCATTTTCCCTGAGAGAGGTGTGGCGCACCTTGAGGAGGGCAATCCTCGCCCTGGGCGCCCCTGCCATAATCCTTGGCGGTATCCTATTTGGGGTGTTTACGGCAACTGAGTCTGCCGCCGTTGCAGTGGTCTATGCCCTGGTGGTAGGTATGGTGGTCTATCGCCAGATCAGGCCCTCTCACCTCTTGGGCCTTTTCAGGGAGGGGGCGATCACTTCTGCCATCGTGATGTTCATAATTTCCACGGCCTCTGTTTTCAGTTGGATTGCAGCCATTGAAGACATACCATCCCTGCTGGCAGGGTCACTGCTTCAAGTGACACAAGACCCTGTGGCCCTCCTCCTGCTCATAAACCTGATCCTGCTGATTGCAGGGACCTTTGTGGAGACCACCGCCTCCCTGATCCTCCTGGTCCCCATGATCACCGCCATGTTGCCTGCATTAAATATTGACATGATTCAACTGGGGGTCATAGTGGTGGCAAATCTGGCCATAGGGATGTTGACTCCTCCCATGGGAATTTGCCTTATTGTTTCGTCTTCCATTTCTGGCGACAGGCTTACTGCCGTGAGCCGCCGGATATTGCCCTTCCTGGTAATACTCTTGATAGACCTGTTGATCATAACCTTTTGTCCGCCGCTTACCATGTGGCTTGCAAAGATGGTGGCCAAATAGGCCCGAGTGGTAGAAATCCCGTTCAAGATCAAAGAGAGGTGAAGCACCATGAAGATAGTAATTGTAGGGGCAGGGGCCATGGGGGGCCTGTTTGGTGCCCTGCTCCATGAAGGGGGTCTGGATGTCTGGCTCTTGGACATTAACATGGAGCATGTGGCTGCCGTGAACAAGGCCGGTTTAATCATTGAGGAGCGGAATGGAAGCCGGAAGGTGGAGGTCAAGGCAACTACGAGCCCTTCTTCAATAGGCAGGGCGGATCTGGCCATTATCTTTGTAAAATCCTATGCCACGGCAGCTGCTGCTGAGATTGCAGCCCGCTTGGTCGGGGCAGATGGCCATGTTCTCACGCTCCAAAACGGCCTGGGAAATGCTGAGGTAATAGAAAAATTTGTAAGGGCTGAGCAAATTATTGCGGGCACCACATCTCATGGGGCAACGCTTCTGGGCCCAGGCCGAATCCTCCATGCAGGAAGAGGACCCACCACCATAGGCCCCTGGGTTGATGTCCCTGTTGCAGTGAAACAGGCCGAGGATATGGCAGCCCTATTCACCCGGTGTGGCATTGAGACAACGGCGGTCAAAGACATCCGCCCGGTGCTATGGAACAAGCTGTTCATAAATGTGGGCATAAACGCCATCACCGCCCTTACGGGCATCAAAAACGGCCAACTCCTGGACCTGGAGGTGACCAGGGATATAAGCCGAGCGGCAGTGGAAGAGGCAATGGAGGTGGCAAGGCTTAGCGGCGTCCAGGTGGCAGATGATGTGGTGAAAAAGGTCTTTGAGGTGGCCAGGGCCACGGGTGGAAACCGCTCCTCAATGGGCCAAGATGTGGACTGGCGCCGCCCCACAGAGATCCAGGCCATAAAT
>JALVMN010000402.1 GCA_027027005.1 Desulfobacterales bacterium
GGATCAATGCCATGGGCCCTTTGGTGAATAACAGGTGCACGGGAGCCAAATATAAGCCGCATGCTCTCCATATCCAGGGCAGCCAGTTGCCAGACCCTTATTATCTCAAGGTCCTGCAAAAGCATCCTGAGCTGAAACCGCCCTATCCCAGGAACCATGGTCACCTTTAGAGGGGCCATGAAGGACTCCTCTGTACCTGGGTGCACATCCATTATCTCTTTCTTGGGATGAAGAATGCGGGATGCAATACTGGAGACCATCTTATTTGTGGCAATTCCAGCAGCACCTTGAAGCTCCAGGCGTGAGCGTATTTCCTTGTTCAGTCGCCAGGCGGCATCTCGAGCTTTTCCCCACAGCCTGGCTGTTCCTGTCAAATCAAGGTATACGTGGCCTGGTTTGGAAGGCTCCCACACGGGGGTGTAATGCTGCACAAGGGAGATGAGGCCTCTAAAGGCCTTTGCGGTAAGCTCAGGATTGGGTGGGATAACTTCCAGATGTGGGCACAGGGCCTTGGCATGGTGCAGGGGCATGCCCTTGAATATACCCTCTTTTCGTGCCTCAGAAGACACGCACACAATGAGGGTGCGTTGGGACTGAGGCGGGGCAATGGCCACAGGACGGCCCCTCAGCCTGGGCTCCACCACCCGGGCTACTTCTATGGGAAATGCAGGAATATGAATATGAGCAATATCACGGAACATAATATCGAATCACCCCCACCACCTTTCCCTCGATACGGAAATCTCTATCTTTTACGATGATGGGTTCCATTCCTTTATGGGCTGGCCGCAGTTCCACATGATCCTTGTGCCTGTAAAATTTTTTAATGGTGGCCTCGTTATCAATAATGGCCACCACTGTGTCGCCGTTTTGGGCCAGGGGCTGCTTTCGTACCACCACGTAGTCACCATCCAGGATCCCGTCCTCTTCCATGGAATCCCCTTGGACCTGGAGCACGAAATGATCCCCGCCCCGTGCCATAGAGGGGGGGACTTCAATAACCTGATGGTCTTCTATGGCCTCAATGGGCTTTCCTGCCGCCACCCTGCCAAGCAAGGGGAATTCAAAGCGACCTGCCTCCATGGGCTTGATGATTTCAATGGCCCGTTTTTTGTTTTTTTGCTTTGGGAGACGGATGTAGCCCTTTCGCTCCAGGATTTTTAAATAGGTGCTCACCGTGTTGTAGGAGCCAAACTCAAAATGGTCTCGGATCTCCTCAAAGCTTGGAGCATGGCCCCACCTATCAACATAGTCTGCTAGATAGGCCAGAAATTCCTTTTGCTTGGGCGTGAGTTTCATAATCCCTCCGGTTTTCCGTCCTTTTATACTGTAAGTTTTACTGAAAGTCAAGGGAGGGTAAAAGAGGGCAAAAATAAAAAAGCGGGCCCTTTAACCCGCTCCTCAGGATTTGCTTAGATAAAAGAAAGCCTAGGACATAAAAAATCAGGTGGTCTGGATTTGAACCTTTTTAACGGTTTCGGCCTTTACCTTGGGCATCTTCAAGGTCAACACCCCTTTCTTGTAGGTGGCCTTCACCTTGTCGGGGTCTATTTCAGCAGGCAACTGGATTGACCTTGAAAACATTCCATAGCTCCGCTCTATCTTGTGAAAGTTTTCGTCCTCTTCCTCCTTCTCCTGCTTACGCTCCCCTTTGATGGTAACAGTGTGCCCTGTGATGGAAACATCGATATCATCGGGTTCAATTCCAGGGAGTTCTGCCTTTACAATGATTTCCTTGGAAGTCTCGGAGACATCCACTACAGGCATCCATTCCCCTTCTCCACCACGGAAGAACGGAGGTCGCCACTCAAAGAATCGCTCGAACAACCTGTCCACTTCTTTTCGGAATTTTTCTATATCCTTTCTATCACGCCATGCAGTAAGACTGGGCATCTATATCACCTCCTAAGTAGTTTCCCAAAAATTAAGCAGGTTAACCGTCTTGTCAAGGGCTTGACAAAGGATAGGGAGGGGCTAGAATTATTCAGGTGAATTTTGTGAGGCGCTGGTGACCATGAGCCAGAAGGATTACTACAAGATCCTCGGGGTATCTCGTAACGAAAGCCCTGAAGGTATCAGGAGTGCCTTCAGACGACTGGCCAAGAAATACCATCCTGATAAGGCCGGACCAGAGGCAAAGGACAGGTTTCAAGACGTTCAGGAGGCCTATGAGGTCCTTTCTCACCCGCAAAAGAGAACTTCCTACGACAGGAAACTGGACTTTCAAGAACGGGGGTTTCACTCTGCCCGCAGGTCCCCGATTTACGATGCAAATTTCGGGGGCAGTTCGCTGTTCAGTGAGTTTTTCGGGCGTAGAGCCACCTCAGGGAAATGGCCCAATTATGGATATGGGTCCCGACCATACAGGTCCTCACGTCCCCAGCCTGATATGATCCTCGTTCTCTCCCGCAAAGAAGCAAGGGAAGGGGGTAGCGTGGAGGCGAGGGTGCCGTTTTACAGTCCATGTCCATATTGCGGCGGCAGCGGTGAGGATTGGTTTTTCCCCTGCATGCATTGTTTTGGAGAAGGTCTGGTAAGGCAAACGAAAAGAGTGCGTTTCCATATCCCAGTGGGAATCCAGGATGGAACTATTATAGAAGTTCCTCTCCAGACCGTGGGCAACCTCAAACGCTATTTGACCGTGCTCGTTGAGGTGCGGT
>JALVMN010000403.1 GCA_027027005.1 Desulfobacterales bacterium
ACTGGGCTGAGCCCCACCCTCAAGGCAAGTAGCTTGCAATACTTTACCCTCTTGATCACCTGCTCAAGGCTTCGCCTCTCAGCCCTGAGGGCCTTTTTCATGATAAAGGCCACCAGCGAGATCAGGAGCTCGCTCATCTGGGGGTATGAAAGGTGCTGCCCCATGAACATGGCCTTTGTGTCGTAAAAGGATATAATAGGAGAGTCGGAATCTATTTCCATTTCCTCCACCCAACTGCCCCGGGGCCTGAAGGCCTGAGCATTAACCATGATTTCGTGGGCCTGGGTGCGAGCGCTCATTTCCTTCAATTCAGTAGGAGTCCCGGCCCAACCCACCACTTGGAATCCCTCTGTCTCCAAGAGCGCCCTGATGGCCCGGGATCTTTTGGTGTCTGGCTCCAGAAGCAAGACCCTCTTGATCTCTCTAGGCCCGCCTTCGAGAGACAGAGTCTGTGGGGCACCTTGGTCGTCGTCAATGATCTTGAACTCCTCGGGGAGTTCCACTTCACTTTCGGGCTGGTACGGTTTCCCTTTGTAATGAACATCAATGGCAGTGAGGATCTCAGGGGTAGATGCCACCACAAGCCGGATTTCAAGGGGCTGGGGCAGGGCCTTTTCAAGGGTCTCCAAAAGGGAGTGGTCTTGAGGATCAGAGACGGCCAAGGTAAGGAGGCGTTTGGCCGGATCATATCCCACGGGAAATATGGTGTGCCTCTCTGCCACCTTGAGGGGGAGCTTTTCCATGGCAGAAGGACTCGGTGGTGAGGGCAAGAGTGATGTATAAGGCGTTTGGTGGATCTCTGCCAGGGCTTGACCTAGTTGGTGGTAGTCCAGGAGCTTGAGAAATACCAGGGCTTGGTCCAGGCCGATATTCATGGTCAGGGCGTAATCTTCGGCCCTGTAGATATCTTCTTCACTCAATAGGCGCTTTTCCACTAAGTACGATTTTAGGCTTGAGTCTTTACCCATTGGCGGCCTCCACCCTGTTCTCAAAAAGGGAGGCTTCCTCCGGCGATACTATCCCCTGCCTTACCAGGCGTGAGATGTGATCGGCCATGGTCTGCATACCCAGGGCTTTTCCCGTCTGAATGACAGAAGATATCTGGTAAGTCTTGCCCTCCCTTATCAGGTTCTGGACCGCAGGGGTGCAGATCATTACCTCCACTGCCGCCACCCTCCCCTTTCCATCTGCCCTCCTCATGAGCTGCTGGGAGATGACCCCGCGGAGGGATTCTGCAAGCATGGTCCTGATTTGGGCCTGCTGGGTGGTTGGGAATACATCAATTACCCTGTCCACGGTCTTGGGAGCGCTGGAGGTGTGAAGGGTGCCCAGGACCAGGAGGCCTGTCTCAGCAGCAGTGAGGGCAAGATGAATGGTTTCTAGGTCCCTCATCTCTCCTACCAGCACCACATCCGGATCTTCTCTGAGGGCGGCCCTCAGTCCTGCGGCAAAGCTTTCCATGTGAATGTCCAGCTGCCTCTGATGGATGAGACACTTACCTCTGGGATGTATGAACTCGATGGGGTCTTCCAGGGTAATGATGTGATAGTTCTTTTCCTTGTTTATGAGGTCGATGATGGCAGCCAGTGTGGTTGATTTTCCAGAGCCGGTGGCACCTGTCACCAGGATCAGGCCGCTTTTCAAGCGGGCAAGCTTGTAGACCGACTCTGGTATCCCGAACTCACGCAAGGTCCTTATTTTAGTAGGGATCAGGCGGAACGCGCCGCCATAACCGCGGCGTTCCATGAATATATTGGCCCTGAACCTTCCAACACCCTCCAATTCATATGCAAAATCAATGTCTTTCCTGGTCTTGAGAGCACCGAAACGCTCCTCGTCCAGTATCTCCAGGAGCAAGACCTCCACCTCTTGTGGCGTGAGGTCGTGGTACTTGGTCCGCTGGAGTTCTCCGTTTATACGCAGCATGGGGGGCTCTCCGGCCGATATGTGGAGGTCTGAGGCCTCGTGCTCCACCATGAGTTTTAGAAGTATGTCTATTTTGGCCAAGGGAAATGCCTCCTGAGGGCAGAGAAGCTTTGATGCACCATATTTTTTCATCGAGAGATCGCGCTTCAAACTTAAACCCTGGCTGATGCCAGTAAATAGAGATGGCAGCGGAAAAAGAGGTTCCGGAATATCGGAAAGAGAGATTTAAGGATACTACCAGACTATTTTAAAGAGCCTGGCTGTGAGGATGGTTGCGCTGACAGCAGCGAGGAATAGTCCTCCGGGGTGTCAAGGTCCAAAACCTTGTAACCAGGGGGGGCATCCAATAGGAAGGCCTCCTTGTGGTGATGTTCAAACAGCTCCCTGCCTCCAATATCCCCTTCCAGGGAGTAGAGCTCCGCAAAGAGGGCACGGCTAAAGATCACAGGGTGTGAGCGTTTTCCTTCAATTCGGACCGCACCCAGCTTGGCCCCTGAGCCGAGGTAGCCTCGGAGGAGAAGGTCGATTAAGTGGGCATCAATGTGAAGCATGTCAGCAAGGAGAATCATTGCGTGGGCATGGGTCTTTTCCACTACTCCAAGCCCGGCCTTTATGGACGTGCTCATCCCTTTGGCATAGTGCTGGTTTATTACGACTGCCAGACCATGCTCTTCCACCAAGGGAGAGATGGCTTTTTGTATGGTTTCAGCCTCATGACCCAAGACCACCACTATGTGCTCAAGGCCTGAGAGGACTGCCTGCTCTATCATCCGCACAATGAGCGGTATTTTCGACCCGGCCTTATGTTGATCCGGCACAGGCAGTAGCTGCTTAATTCTCCCCATTCTGGTACTCATGCCGGCAGCAAGCACTATGCCAGCAACTCCCGAGCCTTTAGCATGACTAAGTGTGTCCTGGTTTGCCAATGGATGATTACATTCTGTGGGTCACGTGCACCTTGATGGAGTGGCCTTGAAAAAATTCCTTGGAAAATTCTGCCACCTCTTGGGGATCATACGGCTTGCAACTGAAGATATCGATATAAGCGGCATTGGTAAGGTTGGCAAAGTGACCTGATATAAGAGAAGTTTCAATAAGTTGGATCATGGAATAGCCGGCAACCCTCTCATCCTGACCAAAATGGACCACCTGGCACTCGCCGAATCTCCGCATGCCGATCAGCTCGCAGAGCTCCACCACATAGCGGCGAATCTCTTCAGCGCTACGGATGATCTGGGGATTGCAGTCGTATATATCCAGGCTGGTGAGAATCCCCCAAGGAGCAGGTTCTTTTTTGGGTGCTGGCCGGGCTATCATGGTTATAGTTAATTTCCCCTCAACAAAGTCTTTCCTTCTACCCTTTTTAAACTATTTTGTCAATGAAAAATCAAATCGTTACCACCTTTGAAACCATGGTGATTCCTGCGCCTCTCCCCGCTGGCAATCGGCTTGACAAGGGAAATCCACCTTTGCTACATGCCTGATGTTATGCTAAGGCCCATATTTTCAAAGCCTCGACTATTATTTTACCCTAATATCTTCTCCCAAACTATAACTGTTTCCGCTTTAACCCACTGTTGTCAACAATTCAATTCCAGGCCGCGGACCCCAATTAAACCCACATGCTTGATGCTAAAAGCCAATGAAATCATATCGATGCGCGATCAATCTTCTGAGAGTGCCAGTACTTTCTAGGTGTAAGTGGATTTAGGACACCATGTGATGACAGATATGACCTTGAAATATGCAAAAGATGAGCGCCCCAACTCCATGGCGTATCTGGACTGTTTTTCAGGGATCAGTGGTGACATGTTTCTGGCAGCCCTCCTGGATGCTGGCATGAATCTCGGAATCCTCCTGGAAGATCTAAAGCTATTGCCCCTAAAAGGCTATGAGATCCAGGTGGGCCGTGAGAAAAGGGGAGGGATAAAAGGGACCAGGTTAGAGGTGAAGCTCCTAGGAGGGGAGCCGTCTCCAAGGGGGCTTTCCGAGATCAAGCAACTGATAAACAGTTCAACGCTTGCGCCGGAGGTCAAAACAAACAGCATATCTGTTTTCGAACTCCTGGCCCGAGCAGAGGCCAAGGTCCATGGCGTGAGACTAGATGAGGTTCACTTCCACGAGGTGGGTGCCGTTGACTCCATTGTGGATATCGTGGGGGTCTGCATAGCAATCCATCACCTTAAGATAAGCAAATTTTTTGCCTCCCCTGTGCCACTTGGCTCGGGATTTATCAAGAGTGATCACGGGACCCTGCCCGTCCCGGCACCGGCCACAGTGGAGTTGCTCAAAGGTGTGCCCATCCTGGGCGCCTCTCTGCCGGCGAGGCAGGGAGGTGTAGAGGAAGAATTGGTTACCCCCACTGGGGCAGCCCTCTTAAGACACTTTGTGCAGGACTTCGGCCCTATTCCTCCCATGCAACTTGAAAAAATAGGCTGGGGCGTGGGGGCTCGAGATCTTCCCGAGAGACCCAATTTGCTGAGGGTCCTCATTGGAAGGGAGCGGCCCGGGACAAGGGCCTCCATAGAAGTGGTGGTCTTGCTTGAGACCAATGTGGACGATGTAACGCCTGAAACACTGGGGTTTTTGATGGAGCGGCTGTTTGAGGCAGGGTCTCTGGATGTGGCCTTTGTCCCCATCCAGATGAAGAAAAACAGGCCTGGCATACAGATACAGGTGATGTGCTTCCCGGGGCAGGAGGAGGACTTGGCTCGATTGATCTTCATGGAAACAGGCACCCTGGGGATCAGGGTGAGCCGTGTGGAACGAAGGATTTTGGCCAGAAAAAAGGCCGTGATTGAGAGCCCTTGGGGGAGCTTGGAGGTAAAGCGAATCGTGCTGCCCGATGGAAGCAGGCTCTTTGCGCCTGAGTACGAGGCCTGCAAACGGGTGGCCGTGGAAAGGGGCATCCCTTTCAGATCGGTTCTCGAATGGGTTGCCTCCCTGAACCGCTGCCCGAAAGATCACCCTTCCAAATGAAAGCAAAAGTGGACTCACATACACCGGATCCTCCCACCCTCACCCTGATCAGGGCCTTCAGGGGAAGCGGATTCAAAGGGAAGGTGGCCGTCCTTATTGCAGGGTGGTTCTTCTCAGGACTCTTTCCCAAAGCCCCTGGGACCTTTGCTACCCTATGTGCCGTACCCCTGGTGCTGGGCTTTGGAGCCCTGTCAGGGCCTTTCAAGATGATCCTTTTTGTGGTGCTCACCTGTCTGGCCGTGTGGTCTTCAGGAAAGACAAGGGATCTGCTACGGGATGAGGACCCCTCCCAGGTGGTGATAGACGAAGTGGTGGGCTATGGGCTTACCATGTTCTTTCTGCCCATTTCGTGGGAGGGCCTGATGCTAGGGTTTTTCTTGTTCAGGGGCTTTGACATCCTGAAGCCTTATCCCATCAGGCTTTTGGAGAAGGGCCTGGCAGGGGGGATGGGGATCGTGGCAGACGACCTTGCCGCAGGCATCTACGCTGGTATATCAGGCATGATCATACGATCCCTTTTCTTGTAAGGAAACGAGAGGGAGTGAGATTTTATACCTTATAAGCTTGTGAGATCATGGGTGTCCAAAATAGAATTTAATCCAGCAAGTTGGCCGAATATTATCAACAGGTTATGAGCTCAGCGCGATAATTTAAAAAACCAGGTTGTCAAGTTGAAGCTACTTTGGCAGGGAAAGGGCACATTCCCTTCCTGCCTGCGCCGAGGCTTCGGCAGGCAGGCGCTACGTTCGCTACGCCGTCCGTGGCTCCGCTCACTGCGGATTCCAGCCCTTCCGCTGTCCTGCTCCAGGGCTGTAATGACGCCGCTCCGGGAACATCCCCTTCCCCTGCTGTTGCCAGATAACCGGTTTTAGACAGGCATGTTGTGATATATTAAAATAGAGCGCTTGTAACCGGGCTTATAAAGAGACAAAACAGCCACATGCAAGGCGAGATAATCACCATAGGAGACGAGCTGACCTCTGGCAGGACCCTGGACCTTAATGCCTGGTATGCTGCAGGCAGACTCACGGCCTCCGGGTTAAAGGTGACCAGGATCACCGTGGTGGGTGATGACTATGACATGGTCTCCCAGACACTCAAGAGGGCCTTGGCCAGCTCCCAATTCGTGATAATAACAGGAGGGCTTGGAAGCACCGAGGATGACAGGACCTGCCAGATCGTGGCCAAGGCCTTGAACCGGCCATTGTGTCTGGACAGGAAGATGTTCGAGCTAATAAAGGGGCATGCAGAAAAGAGGGGGCTCGAGATAAACCCTGCCTTGGAGAAGATGGCCTGGATGCCGGATGGCTCTCGCATGATCAGCCCTGAGAAAGGACCTTGTGGATTTTGCCTAGTGGAAGACGATGTAATGCTCTATTTCCTCCCAGGTGTCCCGGAGCAGATGCGCTATCTCATGGACAAATTCGTGATCCCTGAGATATTGAGCCGCTGTGACAGACTTCCTGTGGTCCAGCACCGGATCCTGAAGGTATTTGGTCTTACGGAGCCCCAGATAGCCGAGATATTCCAGGAGTTAAAACCCGGGATTGGGGAAGTGGTGTTCGGGTTTTATCCCAGATTTCCGGAAAATCACATAACCCTCACCTTGGGCGGAGAGGATGAAGAAACGGTAGAAAAGGAGCTGGACAGGGTGGAGGGCATGGTGGAAGAACGCCTGGGCCCTTACCTCTTTGCCAAAGGCAACCAAACCATGGAAGAGGTGGTGGGTGAACTGCTCACCAGGAAGGGATTGAGCCTCTCGGTGGCAGAGTCTTGCACAGGGGGGCTCATAGGGCACAGGATTACGAATGTTAGTGGAAGCTCCAAGTATTTTCACGGCTCTGTGGTAACTTACAGCAACCAAGCAAAGGTGGAGCTGCTGGGAGTGCGCGAAGAGACCCTGGAGCGCTCTGGGGCAGTGAGTGAGCAGGCGGCCCGGGAAATGGCCCTTGGGGTGAGAAAAAGGCTTGGGACCGACCTTTCCGTGGCTGTCACAGGGATTGCCGGCCCCACAGGGGGGAGCAAGGAGAAGCCTGTTGGCACGGTCCACCTTGGGCTGTCCAGTTCTCATGAGACCATCTCCCGAAGATACAGGTTCTGGGGTTCCAGGAGAGAGATAAAGGCCCAGAGTGCCACCATGGCATTGGACTGGATCAGAAGGTATGTCACAAACACTCCGCTGCTTCCTGGCATTTGAATTGCCAGGACACATCAGGGAACTGCTGCAGGACCTGTTGGGCCCTCTCAGGGGCTCGGGGCTCCAGGTGAGATGGGTCCGCCCTGCCAATATCCACCTCACAGTGGTATTCTTGGGAAATATTGCCCAAGACTCCTTGGAAAGGCTGGGTGGTGCCGTTTCAAAGACATGCGCCAAGTACGCACCTTTCCAGGTCTCGCTTACAGGCCTTGGCTACTTTGGGTCCAGGAGGAGTCCTAGGGTTCTGTGGGTTGGAATGGAGGGGGAAAGCAGGCGGCTGTCCATTTTCAGGGACGCCCTTCAAAAGTCCCTTGCACCATTTGGAATCAAAAAAGAAAATCGGCCATTTCGGCCACATCTCACCCTTGGGAGGTTCCGAAAAGGCGCCACAGGCGGAGACACGCTTGATGGCCTGCTGACTAAATACCGAGAACTTGTGGCGCGTCCGTGGTCACTCAACGAGTTGGTGCTCTTCAAAAGTGATCTGCGGCCAACGGGCGCGGTTTATACGAAACTTGACTCCTGGCCCTTGATTGGAGACAAGTAGCCTGATAAAAGAGATAAAAAAGCTGGGGGGTGCTAGGCCCATGGATAGAGAAAAGGCAGTGGAGCAGGCGATAGTTCAGATTGAAAGACAATTTGGCAAGGGCTCCATCATGAAGATGGGGGACCCTCGGGTCCTGGATGTGCCCACAATCCCTACCGGATCCCTTGCCCTGGATCTGGCCCTGGGCATTGGGGGGGTGCCTAGGGGGAGGATAGTGGAGATATTCGGGCCCGAGTCCTCGGGCAAGACCACGCTCGCCCTCCATATCGTTGCAGAGGCCCAAAAACAGGAGGGCACCGTGGCCTTTATCGATGCAGAGCATGCCCTTGATGTCAACTATGCACGCAACCTGGGAGTGGATGTGGAGGGCCTGCTGGTCTCCCAGCCTG